>NZ_JBEXNM010000005.1:0-262353 GCF_040611095.1 Streptomyces sp. NPDC003077
GCCGCTGTACGGCGGTGCAGCGGCCCGCGCGACGGCCGGCACACGCCCCGGTGGATCCGGGACGGCGCCGCCGGCGGTGGCATCCGCACGTCACCGCCGGTCCGACCGCGGGGCCGGCCGCCGCACCCACGCACCATCGAACGGCGCACCACCGGACAACCCCACCCCCCAACGGAAAGCCCCGCCGGGACCGCTCCGGCGCCCCCAAGAACGGCCCCTTTCCCCCGAAGGAGCGCACGATGGAACACTCTGGAGACCACCGGTACGACGCCGGCACCGGCCCGGACGCGGGCGCCGCGGACGGCGCGGCGCCCGCCGCCCGGCGCGGCCTCACCCGGAAGAACCTGCTCAAGGCCGCGGTCGCCGCGGTACCGCTCCCCCTGCTGATGGGCAGCGTCGCGCTGGCCCGGGACGCCAAGCCCGTCAACGGCGAACTGGAGCCCACTCCGTACTGTGACGACGGCGACGAGCCCACCATCCCGCAGATGGAGGGCCCGTACTTCAAGCCGAACTCGCCGCTGCGCAGCTCGCTCGTCGACGCCGGCACGCAGGGCACGCGCCTGACGGTGAGCGGGTACGTCTTCGGGCTGACCTGCCAGCCGATCGCCAACGCGTTGCTGGACTTCTGGCAGGCGGACGTGAACGGGGCCTACGACAACGTGGGATTCCGTTTCCGCGGGCACCAGTTCACCGACTCCCGCGGGGCGTTCAAGCTCTCCACGATCGTCCCGGGCCTGTACCCGGGCCGGACCCGGCACATCCACGTCAAGGTCCAGGCGCCGAACCAGCCCATCCTCACGACCCAGCTCTACTTCCCGGGCGAGCCGCGCAACAACACCGACACCATCTTCGACCCGCGGCTGCTGATGAACGTGCGCAACGTCGGGACCGCCAAGGAGGCCACGTTCGACTTCGTCCTGCGGGTGCGGGGGCAGCAGCCGACCGGGCAGCCCACAGGGCAGCCGACGCAGCCCGGCGGAACCTGGGCCGCGGGCACCGCCTACCGGCAGGGTGACCAGGTCACCTACAACGGCGTGTCGTACCAGTGCATCCAGGCGCACACCGCCCAGCCCGGGTGGGAGCCGCCGTCCGCTCCGTCCCTGTGGCGGGCCGCCTGATCCCAGTGGAGCGACGTCGGCGGCGCGAGGGGCGCCGGCGGCTCCGCTCGGGCGCCGGCGGCCGGTACCCGTAAGGGTTCCGGCCGCCGGCGGTCAGGGTTTTCCGGGGGAAGAGTCGTGTGAGGGGCTCGGGATACCTGGGAAAACCCAGGATTGTGAGTGCCCCTCCACTGCCTCAGTCCTCGTACCCGAGGTGCAGGTCCCGCTCCGTCCGGCCGCCACCCGCCATGTGCAGGACGGTGGCGACCGGCGGGTACCCGGCCGCGATGACCGTGTACTCGCCCGCCGCCAGGTCGACGAACCGGAACTGTCCGTCCGGCCCGGTGGTGACGGTGTCCACCACGTTGCCCGCCGCGTCCAGCAGCGTCACCCGGGCGTCGCCCACCGCCCGGCCGCCGCCGGCCCGCACGGTCCCGCGCAGCACCGCGCCCCCGGCCAGTTCGATGTCCTGGCGGGTCTCGCGCGAGGACTGGACCGTCACCGGCAGCGCCGCGGGCCGGAAGGCCGGGGCGCTGGAGGCCAGGGTGTACTCCCCCGCCACCAGTTCCGTGATCACATAACCGCCCTCGCGCCCGCTGCGCGTGCTCGCCACCACCTCGCCGCGCACGTCCGTGAGGGTCACCAGGGCGTCGCGGACGGGCGTGCCGTCGGCGGTGGTCACCGCGCCCGCCAGCCGGCCGGCGCCGCCGAGCACCACGTCCAGCTCCACCGGCCGTTCGCCGACCGTGACGCCGACCGCCCGCGGCTGGTGGCCGCCGGCCGCGGCGATCAGCACGTACGCCCCGGCGCCCGGTGTGCCCAGCGCGTACCGGCCGTCCTCCCCGGTGGCACCGCGTCCGACCTGCCTCCCGGCGACGTCGATCAGGGTGAGGGCGGCACGCGGGACGCTCGTGCCGTCGTGGTGCCGGACGGTCCCGCAGACCGGGACGCCGGCCATGGCCGCCCGGCGCGCGGCCTCGTACGGATCGTCTTCGTAGGCGTCCCTCTCGTACGCGTCCCTCTCGTACGCGGGTGACTCCGGGCGCCGGGCCGTCGCGGCGCGGGCGTGCGGCACTTCCGGGGAACCGGGGCGGTCCGGCGCCGGACCCTGGCCGTGCGGGGCGTACGGCGAGGTCAGAGGCTGGCCCTGGGGCGGCGGGGCGACGACGTTGTGCGGGTCGGCGGCCTCCTCCGGGCCGTGCGCGGTACGGGGGAACGGCGCGGTCGCGGCCTGGGAACCGGCGGGGTCTCCCGTGGGGACGTGCGGGGTGCGGGTGGCGTAGGACAAGGGCTTCGCTTTCAGGAAGAGGGCGAGCAGGAAGGCGAGGACGAGTACCGGGACGAGCCAGAGGAAGAGCCCGGACACGGCCTGCGCACCGGAGGACAGGCCGTCGCGCAGCGCGGCGGGGAGCGCGTGCGCCGCCTGCGGGACCACCGGCTGGGGACCGGGCAGGCGGGCGGCCTCCGGAAGAGCGTGGTCCAGTCGCCGCCCCAGGGGGCCGGCGAGGAGCGCGCCGAGGACGGCCGCGCCGGCCGCGCCACCGATCTGCCGGGCGTAGGTCTGGGCGCTGGTGGCGACACCGAGGTCGGTGGGATGGACGGAGTTCTGGACGGCCACCAGGAGGGCGGTGAGGACGAGACCGGCGCCCGCGCCCAGCAGGCCCGTCCCGAGGAGGACGGTGTGCCCGGGGTCCATGCCCCACGGCCCGGTGACCGCGCCCACGCGGGACAGCAGCCACATTCCGGCCGCGGCCAGCGCGCAGCCCAGGGGCGGCGGGAGGCGGTAGCCGCCGGTGCGGCTGATGACCGGGCCGATCACCAGGCAGGCGAGGGCGGCGCCGCCCGCCAGCGGCAGGACCCACAGCCCCGCCTCGGCCGCCGGGACGCCGTGGGCAAGCTGGAGCAGGAGCGGCAGGTAGCCGACGACCGCGTACAGCGCCACGCCGGTGAGCGCGGCCAGGACACCGCCGAGGACGAAGACCGGATCGAGGAAGAGCCGCAGCGGGACGAGCGGGTCGGTGACGAAGAACTCCACGGCCACGAAGAGCAGGACCGTGCCGAGCGCCCCCGCCCCCAGGCCCACGACGACCTGGGAATCCCACGCGTACGCGGTGCCGCTCCAGCCGGCGAGCAGGACGAGGAAGGTGGAGAAGGCGGCCAGCAGCAGGGCGCCGAGCACGTCCGGCCTGCGCCGCGTCCCGTTCCGGGCCGGTTCGGGGAGCCGCAGCGCGAAACCGAGGACGGCCAGGGCCGCGAGGCCGAGGGGGACGGCGGTCAGGAAGCACCAGCGCCAGGAGGCGTGTTCCACCAGGTAGCCGCCGAGCACGGGTCCGGCGCCGCAGCCGAGCGCCAGGGCCGCGCCCAGCGGTCCCAGGAGCCGTCCGCGGCGGCGGGCGGAGGCGAGGTCCGCGGCGACCGCCTGGGCGCCGGCCACCAGGCCGCCCGCCCCCAGTCCCTGCAGGGACCGGAAGATGATCAGCTGTTCCATGTCGCGCGCCCGGCCGGCCAGCGCCGCGCCGACGACGCACAGGAGTACGGCGCAGATCAGGACGGGTTTGCGGCCGAAGAGGTCGCCGAGCTTGCCGTAGACGGGCAGGCCGACCGCGGTGGCCAGCAGCGGGGCGGTCAGGAGCCAGGAGGCCGCGTCCAGGCCGTGGAGGTCGCCGGCGATGGCGGGGAGCGCGGCGGTGGTGATCGTCTGTTCCAGCCCCGCGAGCAGCAGCGCGAGCGCCAGTCCCAGGACCACCACCGGGACGCGGCCGGGGCCGGGCCGGTCCGGCTCCGGCCCGGCCGTCTCACCGGTGCGGGGACGGGGTAGTCCGGGGGCGGGCACCTCGTACCACCCGTCCCATTCATCCCCTTTTTTCAGGGTCGAACCACCCACGTACTGCTCCCCTCGTCACGCCTGCACTGCCGCCCATTTCTCGCATCGGGCGACAACAGCGAGCAACCACGACAAATCGGAGCGCGCGGGGCAGAGCCCGTGGTGAACTTCCTTGGACCCCGCACCCCTTGGCCCTCATCAGGGCTTTCCGTATGACGACGAGGGGAACGACCGCACAGCGGGCCACGACGGAAACCACCCGAACCGGTGAGCATGACGATGCCCCCGGCCGGACGCAAGAGCCCGCCCTCGACCCTATGGGCGGGTCACTTCTCCGTTTCGGCGGCGAGGTTGGCCAGGATGGCGTCGTAGATCCGGTTCAGCCCCTTGGGTGCGAACGTCTTCTCGAAGAAACCGCCGATGCCGCCGGCGCCGGTCCAGGTGGTGGTGACGGTCACCTTGGCGCGGCGCTCCCCGGCGGGGGTGACGACCCAGCGGGTCACCATGGAGGAGTTGCGGTCCTTCTCCACCAGCTCGCCGTCGGTCGGCTCGTCCACCTCCAGCAGGCAGTCCCGCACCCGCTTGCTCGTGGCCTGGAGCTTCCAGTGCACGAGGGTGCCCTTGCCGTCGCCGCCCTCGCGCACCTCGTACTCGCTGAACTGCTCCGGGAGCAGCTTGCGGCGGGTGCCGCTGTAGTCGGCGAGCGCGTCGAACACGTCCTCCGGGTCCGCCGCGATCTCGCGCTGCGTGGTGGCCTCGACCTGGCCCATCTGCCTCTTCCTCCGTACTCGGCTCCGGTGCCGCGCGGCCCGTCCCGGCGCCGCCCGGTGGTGCGGCCCCGCCACCGCGCGACGGCGCAAGCCAACCACCACCGGGCGGCGCGCCCAAAATCCCCGGGGCCGAACGAGTCCCGGACTCCGGCGCGGGGCGCGCGGAGCGGCGCCCGCGATGGGCGGCGCCCGCCCGTACGGCAGTCCCGTACCGGATCAGAGAGGACAGAACGGTCACCTCGTACGAACGCTTGTTCTATTATCGTCGCCGGGGGCACGCCGGTACCGACAGCGGGGCAGCAGCCCCGGGCAAGGAGAGACGCGATGCGCTGGGACAACCTGAGCGAGGGCTCCGCCGCACTCTTCGGCACGGACGTCGTCAGCCGCACGTTCGACACCCCCGAATTCCGCGGGATCACCTTCCACGAGGTCCGGGCCCGTTCGATCGTGAACCGGGTGCCCGGGGCCTCCCGGATGCCGTTCGAATGGACCGTGAATCCGTACCGCGGCTGCACCCACGCCTGCGTCTACTGCTTCGCCCGCAAGACGCACGCCTACCTCGACCTGGACACCGGCACCGGCTTCGACTCGCAGATCGTGGTGAAGGTCAACGCACCCGACCTGCTGCGCCGCGCCCTCAGCGGGTCCCACCCGCGCGGCGAGCACATCGCGATGGGCACGAACGTGGACTGCTACCAGCGCGCGGAGGGCCGCTACCGCCTGATGCCGGGCATCATCGAGGCGCTGCGCGACCACGCCAACCCGTTCTCCATCCTCACCAAGGGCACCCTCCTCCTACGGGACCTCGACCTGCTGCGGCAGGCCGCCGAGGTGACCGAGGTCGGCATCTCCGTCTCCGTCGGCTTCACCGACCCCGAGCTGTGGCGCACCGTCGAGCCCGGCACGCCGTCCCCCGAACGCCGCCTGGACATGGTGCGGACGCTCTCCGAGCACGGCATCCGGTGCGGCGTCCTGATGGCCCCCGTGATCCCCTTCCTCGGCGACACCCCGGAGCAGCTGCGAGCGACCGTACGAGCCATCGCCGCGGCGGGCGCCACCTCCGTCACCCCGCTCGCCCTCCACCTGCGCCCCGGCGCCCGCGAGTGGTACCTGGCCTGGCTCGCCCGGGAACACCCGCACCTGGTGCCGCGCTACCAGCGGATGTACGCGGGCGGGGCCTACGCGCCCAAGTGGTACCAGCGGCAGATCACCCGCCAGGTGCACGAGTTCGCCGCCGAGTACGGCATCGGACCGGCGCACCGGGGCGAGGCGCGGCGCATTCCCGAACGGCCCGCCGGGGAGCACACGGGGCGCCCTATGGGCGAGGCGATGCAGTTGTCGTTGCTGTGAGGGGTGGGTGTCCTCTCATAGACACCCACGCGCCCCGGGTTGGGTGCCGGTGATCATCCGGCCCCGCCGGTCATCCGTGCCCCTCCGGGTGTCGACGCAGAAAGACGTTGCAGTCGGTGACGGTCGTCATATCGCCCACAGCACGGGCGCGGTCACGCACGGCGGCGAGTTCGGCGCACCCCGCGCACCCCTCGACAGGGGTGGGCTCCAGATCGAGTCGCCATGGCAGTTCAAGCGGAGTGGTGCTGTATCGGGTCGGTTCCGTCATGGCGTGATCGTGGCCCACCCTTACGGACGTAGCTCCCCCCATGCCAAGGACCCTTGGGCCGTAGAGCGCTAGGTTCACAGAAAGCCCAAAAGCCCATGGCAAAGGGGTTGACTTGAACGCTGCTCTCCAGCTGGCCATAGATGATGCGGGCGTGTCCCCACGGCAGCTGGCGCTACGAGTGGGGGTATCCCCCAAGCAAGTGGAACGCTGGCTGGGTAACGCCGACCTGACACCACACCCGAGAAACCGAGCGGACGCCTGTCGAGCGCTGGGAGTGGACGAGACAATGTTGTGGCCGAAGGCCGTACAGGACCGCGTGAAAACCGGCACCGACCGGGAACTGATCCACAGCTATCCCTATCGCTCCGCCTGCCCGTCCACCGTGTGGGCCGAACTCGTGGAGACGGCGGACGACGACCTTTTCTTCGCCGGTTACACCAATTACTTCTTCTGGACCCAGGTCCCGCACTTCGCCGACACCATCCGCCGCAAAGCCGAGTCCGGCTGCCGGGTACGGTTCCTGCTCGGCGCACCCGACGGAGAGGTGACCCGGCAGCGCGAGGCCGTTGAGAACGTGGCACTGTCGGTCTCCACGCGCATCAGGACGACACTGGAGCAACTGGACCGCATCGGCCCGGTGGAGGGCTTGGAGACCCGGTTCTCCGCGCCGCTGGACGCCATCAACCACGTGAGCCTGTCGGTGTTCCGGTTCGACCATGACGCACTCGTCACACCGCACCTGGCACGGCTTGTCGGCCACGACTCGCCGCTGTTCCACCTCCGCCGCCAGGGAGACGGAGGGATGTTCGCCCGGTTCGCGGAACACGGCGAGGAACTGTGGGAACGGGCGGAGCCGGAGATCCGCTGAGCGCGCGGGGCGGCCCGGACGGCTCGGAAGCTGCGTAAGGATTCCCTGCGGCCACCCCTCAGCCCAGCGATCATCCCTCAGCCCACCGACACCCCCACCCCCGCAGACGCCCCGGCTTCCGCCGACATCGCCTCCGCCCGGTCCAGCGCCCCCGCGAGGCGGTTTCGGGCCTCCGTCTGGGCGGCTATCCGGGCGTCGATCACCGCCAGGCGCTCGCGGGCTATGCGCAGGCCCTCCGGGGACGGCGGGGCCGTGGTCATGTCGCCGTCCAGGCAGTGTGTGAAGCAGCGGACGTCGGCGAGTGTCAGGCCCGCGGACAGCAGGTGGCGGATGTTGCGCACCCGTATCGCCGCCCGTTCGTCGTACTCGCGGTAGCCGTTGGCCGCCCGTGTCGAGCCGATCAGGCCCTCGTCCTCGTAATGCCGCAGTGCCTTGGGGGTCGCCCCCGTGGCCGCCGCCAGTGCGCCGATCCGCATCGTCCCCTCACCTCCGCCACCGTTGTATCAGCGGGCACTGACAACGCGACCGGACCCGGCCGGCGGCCGGGTTTCTCACGCCACCACCGCGCCCCCGTCCACCGGCAGCACGACGCCCGTCACGAACGACGCCTGGGGCGCGGCGAGCTGGGTGATCGCCCAGGCCACCTCTTCCGGGCGGCCGATCCGGCCCAGCGGTGTGTGCCCGATCTGCCACGTGCGGATCGCGGCCCGCTCCTGCGGGGTGTAGCCCGTGTGCTCGCCGATCGGGGTTTCCACGGCGCCCGGCGCCACGGCGACGACCCGGACGCCGCGCGGCGCCAGTTCCACCGCCCAACTGCGGGTCAGCAGTTCCAGGGCGGTCTTCGTCGCCGCGTAGAAGGAGTTGCCCGGCCAGGCCCTCTGGCCGACCGAGGTGGTGACGTTGACGATCACGCCGCCGCTCTCTTCCAGGGCGGGCAGGGCGGCCTGGGTGAGCAGGACGGGCGCCAGCAGGTTGGTGCCGAGCTGGTGGTTCATCGTCTCTCCGGTGAACGAGCCGAGGGCGCCCTTGCCCACGATGCCCGCGTTGTTGACCAGCACGTCCAGCCGCCTGTGGGTGCGCAGGGTGTGCCGGACGATCTCCTCAGGGGCGTCCGGGGCGGTGATGTCCACGCTCAGCGGCGTGATGGCGGGCCGCCCTTCGGCGGTCTCCGCGAGCGGGCCGGGGCGCCGCCCCACCGCGACCACCCGTACCCCGGTGTCCGCGAGCGCGTGCGCGGTGGCGCGGCCGATGCCGGTGCCCGCCCCGGTGACGACGGCCACCCGGGGCACGTCCGAGGAAGAAGAGGACGGAGAGGGCAGAGAAGACGGAGCGGACGGGAGGGACGAGATGGCCGTGTGGTCCTGAGAGGCGTTGCCGTTCATGGCGAGGAGTCTGGAACCCTCCTTCCAGGGGCAAGGTCAAACGCCCGCGGAAACCCGGCCGAGGATCCCTACCCCAGCCGCCCCGCCAGCCGCCCGTGGAGCGCCGCGCTCCCCTCGTTGAGCCCCGTGATGGTGACCCGCTTGCCGCGCTGGGCGTACTTCGTCTCGATCGCGTCCAGCGCGGCGACGGACGAGGCGTCCCAGATGTGGGCGGTCGAGAGGTCGATCACCACCTCGTCCGGGTCGTCCTGGTAGGAGAACCGGGTCACCAGCTCGTTCGATGAGGCGAAGAACAGCTCGCCGGTGACCGCGTAGCGAACCCGCTCGCCGTCGGTTTCGACCGTGCGGCGCACTCCCACCAGGTGGGCCACCCGGCGCGCGAAGATCACCATGGCGGTGACGGAACCCACCACGACCCCGACGGCCAGGTTGTGGGTGGCCACCACGCACGCCACCGTCACCACCATCACGATCGTCTCGCCGGGCGGCATCCGGCGCAGCGTCCGGGGCCGGACGGAGTGCCAGTCGAAGGTGCCGACCGAGACCAGGACCATGACGGCGACCAGCGCGGCCATCGGGATCCGCGAGACGAGCGGACCGCAGGCGAGGCACAGGACCAGGAGGAAGGTTCCGGCGAGGAAGGTGGACAGCCGGGTCCGGGCGCCGCTCGCCTTCACGTTGATCATCGTCTGGCCGATCATGGCGCAGCCGCCCATGCCGCCGAGGAACCCGGTCACCACGTTGGCGATGCCCTGGCCGATGGACTCGCGGGTCTTGCCGGAGCGGGTGTCGGTGATGTCGTCGACGAGCTTCGCCGTCATCAGCGACTCCATGAGGCCCACCAGCGCCATCGCCAGCGCGTACGGCGCGATGGTGGCCAGGGTGCCGAACGTGAGGGGCACGTCGGGCAGGCCCGGGACCGGGAGCGAGGACGGCAGCGCGCCCTTGTCGCCGACCGTGGGGACCGCGATGTGCGCGGCGATGGTGACGGCCGTGAGGACGACGACGGAGACCAGCGGCGCGGGGACCGCCTTGGTCAGTTTCGGGAAGACCACCATGAGGGCCAGCCCCGCCGCGAAGAGCGGGTAGACCGGCCACGGGACGTGCCACAGCTCCGGGAGCTGCCCCATGAAGACCAGGACGGCCAGCGCGTTCACGAAGCCGACCATGACGCTGCGCGGCACGAACCGCAGCAGCCTGGCCACCCCGAGGGCGCCCAGCACGATCTGGAAGACGCCGGCCAGGATGACGGTGGCGATCAGGTAGCCGAAACCGTGTTCCCGGTTGACCGGGGCGATGACCAGCGCCACCGCGCCGGTGGCCGCCGAGATCATCGCGGGCCGGCCGCCGACGAAGGCGATGGTGACCGCCATCGTGGCGGCGGCGAAGAGGCCGACCTTCGGCTCGACCCCCGCGATGACCGAGAAGGAGATCGCCTCGGGGATCAGCGCCAGCCCGACGACCAGGCCGGCCAGCACCTCGGTGCGCAAGACCCTCGGCGAGGCCAGCCAGGCGGGGCGGGAGAAGGGGAGGACAGGAGCGGACATGCGACCGTTTCTCGTCGGACGGGGAGGGAGGGGGCCGGCCGGCGCCGGCCGCACCCGGGCGCCACCGGCCGACGGCCGCGACCCGGGACACCGATTGACGGCCGCCACCCGGGAGCACCGGCCGGCGGGCGTCGGGCGGCCGGCCCGGGATCGCGTCGGGCATCATGGCCCCGGAATCGGAGGGCGGAATTCCGCCCCGCCATCCACACTCTACCCTTACGTAAGGGTAGAGATGGATACGCGCCCGAGGGACCTCACGCCCCGGCGCCACGTACCGGGGAGAGGGACCACGGCGATGGCCGAAGCACGGATGCGGATCGGTGAGGTGGCCGAACGTACGGGCCTGTCGCTGCGCACGATCCGGCACTACGAGGAAGTGGGCCTGGTCACCCCGTCCGCCCGCAGCAAGGGCGGCTTCCGCCTCTACACCGCCACCGACGTGGACCGCCTGATGGTCGTCCGCCGGATGAAGCCGCTGGACTTCACCCTGGACGAGATGCGCGAGCTGCTGGAGGTCACCGACCGCCTCTCCGACCCGCGGCGACCGCCCGCCGAGGACGAGACGCGGCAGCTCCGTGCCCGCCTGGAGGACTACCACGCCGCCGCCCTCTCCCGGGTGGAGAAGCTGCGCACCCGTCTGGCCATGGCCGAGGAATTCGCCGCGACATTGCACGACCGCCTCTCCTAACCTGCCGCCCATGAGCGGATTACGCATACGGGAGATGACCGAAGCGGACGTCGAGGATGTCTCGGCCCTCCGCATCCGGGGCTGGCAGGTCGCCTACCCGGGACTCGTCCCGCAGCCGTACCTGGACGGGCTGGACATCGCCGAGGACGTCGAACAGCGGCGGAAGTTCCTCGCCGACGCGCCGCCGGACGTGGTGAACCTGATCGCCGAGCGCGCCGGCGAGGTCGTCGGCTGGCTCGCCTTCGGCCCCGCCCGCGACCGTGACGTGCCCGCCGGCGAGGGCGAGGTATACGCCGTCTACGTCCGGCCGGGCGACTTCGGCACGGGCGTCGGCCGCGCCCTGATGAAGGCCTGCCTGGCCCGGGCCCGGGACGACGGCCGGCGCGCGCTGCGCCTCTGGGTCATCGACGGCAACGTCCCGGCGCAGCGCTTCTACGAGCGGGCGGGGTTCACCGCGGACGGCGCGGTGAACTCCTTCGAGGTGACCGGCGGGCGGGTGCACGAGTCGCGCTACGCGCTCGTACTGATCCCGTAGGGGGCGAGGCAAGGAGTCCCGCCCGCACGGAACCCGCGGAAAGGGCGGCTCCCCATAAGAGCCCCCTCAAGCCATGACAGACCCCTCAAGCCCCCTCCTCCCGCCGCCCCTCCGGCACCTCCAGACGGGCCAGCGCCGCCGACGCGGCGGCGGCGAGGCGGGGGTGTTCGCGGGCGGCGGTGAGGACCGGCAGGGCGCGGCGGTCGCCGAGGGCGCCCAGGCCCTCCACACAGGCGAGCGCCACCCGCCAGTACGGGGTGTTCGGGACGAGCAACCGTTCCAGCGTGGCGATGAGCGCCGGTACGGATTCGGGGGCGCGCAGTTCCGCCAGCAGCCGTACGGGGTGCAGCGCGTAGGCCGTGCGCAGCGGGTTGGTGGCCAGGGCCGCGGCGGCGCGGGCGGTGCGCGGGTCGCCGAGGCGGGCCAGGGCGTAGGCGGCGGTGGCGCAACGCGCCGGGTCGCGGTGGTTGAGCAGCAGGACCAGCGTCTCGAAGGCCCGGGCGTCGCCGGCGCACCCCAGGACGAAGGCAGCGATCTCACGGACCCATAGAGGACGCTCGTCTGCGGTGAGCGTCCGGGCCAGTTCCTCGCGGGCGGCGGGGGTGCCCTTGCGGGCGAGGCCGAGCAGCCGCTCGTAGGCGACGAGGTCCTGTGGCGTGCGAAGCTCGGCGCGCGCCCGGTCCGTCAGTTCGTGGAACTCCTCTTCCATGTGCGGCTCCCCTTCCGCGAATGGATACCCCGATGTGACGGTTCCCTTCCTCAGCGTAATTCCCGGGTCACCTCTGGCGCTCTTGGTTACCGGCCAGTTAATGTTCGAGGACGGACAGCACACCTGTCCGGGCGGCTTGGTGACGCAGCCGCCTTGGCATGACGTCGGTTCGGCACGTGCACCCGCTCCCCCGCCACGACGGGGAGCGCTTCGGGCGCGGCCCCGGGACAGGGCCCGCCGCAACTCCCGCCCCGCGCAGGCAATGCGCGCCCGCGCGCGGCCGGCGAACCCCAGTCGTCACCTCTCCCCTGCCCGTAGGGGAACACCCTCAGGAGTCTCGTGATGGACCGACAGTCCACCCCTGACCTCTCCACCACCCCACCCTCCGCGTCCGCCGACAACGTCGCGTCCGCCGAATCATTCCCTTCCGTCCCACCGGCCACTCCCCCCACGCTCCTCCCCACCGTCGCCGTCATCGGCCTCGGCACCATGGGCACCGGCATCGCCGACCTGCTCACCCGCTCCGGCCGTGAGGTCATCGGCATCGACGTCGACGAGGCCGCGGCCCGGAACGCCGTCGCGGCCCTGGAGGCCGCCACCGCCCGCGCGGTGCGCCGCGAGCGCATCGGCGAGCGCGAGCGCCGCGCCGTCCTGGCCCGCTTCCGCACCTTCGCGGACCTGAGGGCGGCAGCCGAGGCCGATCTCGTCATCGAGGTCGTGCCGGAGGACTACGCGCTCAAGGAACGGGTCATCGCCGCCCTGGACGAGGTGGTCCGGCCCGACGCCATCCTCGCCACCGGCACCAACGCCCTGTCGGTGACCCGGCTGGCGGCCGGCTCCCGGCACCCCGAACGCGTCCTGGGCCTGCACTTCTTCAACCCGGCGCAGGCCATGAGGCTCGTCGAGGTGGTCTCCTCGGTGCTCACCGCGCCCGGCGCGGTGGCCGCCGTCACCCAACTCGCCCGCGACCTGGGCAAGGATCCGATCGCGGTGGGCGACCGGCCCGGCTTCGTCGCCGACGGCCTGCTGTTCGGCTACCTCAACCAGGCCGCGGCCATGTACGAGTCCAGGTACGCCTCCCGGGAGGACATCGACGCCGCCATGCGGCTCGGCTGCGGCCTGCCCATGGGGCCGCTGGCGCTGCTCGACCTGATCGGGGTGGACACCGCCCGCACCGTCCTGGAGGCGATGTACGCCGCGTCCCACGACCGGCTGCACGCGCCGGCGCCCATCCTGGGGCAACTCACCGAGGCGGGGCTGACCGGCCGCAAGGCGGGCCGCGGCTTCTACACGTACGCCGCCCCCGGCAGCGCGGAGGTGGTCCCGGACACCCCCGGCGCGCCGTCCCGGGTCCCGGAGGCCGCCGGCCGTCCGGTGCGCACCGTGGGCGTGGCGGGGTCGGGAACGATGGCGAGCGGCATCGCCGAGGTGTTCGCCAAGGCGGGGCTGCCGGTGGTGCTGGTCGCCCGGTCCGCGGAGAAGGCCGCCCGGGCGCGGGGCCGCGTCGCCGCGTCGCTGGACCGCTCGGTGGCCAAGGGACGGCTGACGGAGGCGGCCCGTGACGCCGCGCTGGCGGCCGTCACCCCGGCGCACTCCCTGGAGGCGCTGGCGGACGCGGACCTGGTGGTGGAGGCCGTCGCCGAGGACCTCGCCGTCAAACAGGAGCTGTTCGCCACTTTGGACAAGGTGTGCAAGCCGGGCGCCGTCCTCGCCACGACCACCTCCTCCCTCCCGGTCATCGCCTGCGCCCGCGCCACCGCGCGCCCCCAGGACGTCGTCGGGATGCACTTCTTCAACCCGGCGCCGGCCATGAAGCTGGTCGAGGTGGTCCGCACGGTGCTGACCGCCGACGACGCCCACGCGACCGTGCGGGCGGTGTGCGCCCGGGTGCGCAAGCACCCGGTGGACTGCGGGGACCGGGCCGGTTTCATCGTCAACGCGCTGCTGTTCCCGTATCTGAACAACGCGGTGAAGATGGTGCAGGAGCACTACGCGTCCCCGGACGACATCGACGCCGCGATGAAGCTCGGCGGCGGCTATCCGATGGGGCCCTTCGAGCTCCTGGACGTGGTCGGGCTGGACGTGTCGCTGGCCATCGAGAGGGTGCTGCACGCCGAGTTCCGCGACCCGGGGCTCGCGCCGGCGCCGCTGCTGGAGCATCTCGTCGCGGCAGGCTGCCTGGGCCGCAAGACCGGCCGCGGCTTCCGTGAGTACGCCCGGCGCTGATCCCTGGGAGCACTCCGGGAGGTACGCCGGGGACGGGTGGGGCGGACTGTTCGCGCGTTCCGACGGTCCGCCCCGCGCGTCCGGGGGCCGCCGCCCACCTCATGCCGCAGGCCGCAGGAATATGCAGTACCGTCCCCCCATGTCCCAGCCCGCCCGTACGCAGCCCACCGACGGAACCGACGCCAGCACCCCCGGCACCCGCCGCGCCGCCGCCCAACGCCTGAAAATGCGCCGCACTCTGGCCGCGGCGGCAATGGAGCTGTTCGCCACCAAGGGCTACGAAGCGACGACGGTCGACGAGATCGCCGCAGCCGCCGGCGTCGCCCGGCGCACCTTCTTCCGCCACTTCCGCTCCAAGGAAGAGGCGATCTTCCCCGACCACGACGACACCCTCGTACGCGCCGAAGCGGTCCTGGAGGCCGCCCCGCCGCACGAGAACCCCCTGGACACGGTGTGCCGCGGCATCAAGGAGGTCATGCGGATGTACGCGGCCTCCCCGTCCGTCTCCGTGGCCCGCTACCGCCTCACCCGTGAGGTGCCCACCCTGCGGGAGGCGGAGATCGCCTCGGTCGCCCGGTACGAGCGGCTGTTCACCCGTTATCTGCTCGGGCACTTCGACGAGGGCGCGCACCACGAGGGCGACGACGACCCGCTGCTCGCGGAGGTCGCCGCGTCCGCCGTCGTCACCGCGCACAACCACGTGCTGCGGCGCTGGCTGCGGGCGGGCGCCGAGGGTGACGTGGAGAGCCAGCTCGACCACGCCTTCGCCATCGTGCGGAAGACCTTCGGCGCCGGCATCGGCATCGGGCGCGGCCTCAACGGCCGTCCGGAGGCGGCGCCTTCGGTGACCAGCGCGCACGAGGGCGAGGTGCTGGTGACGGTGGCCCGTACGGACGCGCCGGTGGAGGAGATCATGCGGACGATCCAGAAGGCGCTCAAGGAGCGCTGAGGACGCGGCAAGGGGGCAGGCCGCCGACGGGCGTCCATAAACGAGAGCGCGCCGTCGCGCCCCCTCTGGGCCCGGAGTGACACCGCCGCCGACACGACCACTCACCAACGCCCCAGTACCGACCCCCGAACGCACACAACCGAACACCTTTCCTCAACGGCCGTCCCATCCGGGGCGGCCGTTGCCGCTCATGCGTGACGTCCAGGCGACAACTGAGAGAAATTGTTGGCACTCAGTGCCTTGTCGACCGGCACCCGGTGTCATACCTTGAGGGTGTCCGGGCGGCCGGCGCGCACCGATCCACCGCGCGCCGGGCTGTCCCCTCGGGCCGTACGCGCCCGTGCGCCCGGACGCCTGCGTCACAGGCATCCCCCGGCCCTCCGGGGTCCGCGCTCACCCGCGCCGCCGCACCACCCGCCGAACCGACGGCACCGCCTTCGCACCACCCCCGACGTTCCCTCAAGCCGTTGCCCTACGCGCTTCGCCGGAGGCCCACCGTGAACCACATCCTGGACGCGATCCTCGCGTCGGACAGTTCGGACAGTACGGGCGAGGACTTCGCCCACCTGCCCATCCCCGAGAGCTACCGCGCGGTGACCGTGCACAAGGACGAGGCCGAGATGTTCGCCGGCCTGTCCACCAAGGAGAAGGACCCCCGCAAGTCCCTGCACGTCGAAGAGGTCCCCGTCCCCGAACTCGGGCCGGGCGAGGCCCTGGTGGCCGTCATGGCCTCCTCGGTGAACTACAACTCCGTGTGGACCTCGATCTTCGAACCGCTGCCCACCTTCGGCTTCCTGGAGCGCTACGGGCGCACCTCCCCGCTCGCCAGGCGCCACGACCTGCCGTACCACGTCATCGGCTCCGACCTGGCCGGTGTCGTGCTGCGCACCGGCCCCGGCGTGCACGCCTGGAAGCCGGGTCAGGAGGTGGTCGCGCACTGCCTCTCGGTGGAGCTGGAGAGCGCCGACGGCCACAACGACACCATGCTCGACCCGGAGCAGCGCATCTGGGGCTTCGAGACCAACTTCGGCGGTCTGGCCGAGCTCGCCCTTGTCAAGTCCAACCAGCTCATGCCCAAGCCGAAGCACCTGAGTTGGGAGGAGGCCGCGGCGCCGGGCCTGGTGAACTCCACCGCCTACCGGCAGCTCGTCTCCCGCAACGGCGCCGGGATGAAGCAGGGCGACAACGTCCTGATCTGGGGCGCCAGCGGCGGCCTGGGCTCGTACGCCACCCAGTTCGCGCTGGCCGGCGGCGCCACGCCCATCTGCGTGGTCTCCAGCGACCAGAAGGCGGAGATCTGCCGGAGGATGGGCGCCGAGGCGATCATCGACCGCTCGGCGGAGGACTACCGCTTCTGGAAGGACGAGCACACGCAGGACCCCAAGGAGTGGAAGCGCTTCGGCAAGCGCATACGGGAGCTGACCGGCGGGGAGGACGTAGACATCGTCTTCGAGCACCCGGGCCGGGAGACCTTCGGCGCCAGCGTGTACGTGACCCGCAAGGGCGGCACCGTCGTCACCTGCGCCTCCACCTCCGGCTACAAGCACGAGTACGACAACCGCTACCTGTGGATGTCCCTCAAGCGCATCGTCGGCTCGCACTTCGCCAACTACCGCGAGGCGTGGGAGGCCAACCGCCTGGTCGCCAAGGGGAAGATCCACCCCACGCTCTCCCGTACGTACCCCCTCGCCGAGACCGGGCAGGCCGCCCACGACGTGCACCGCAACGTCCACCAGGGCAAGGTCGGCGTCCTGTGCCTGGCCCCGGAAGAGGGCCTGGGCGTCCGGGACCCCGAGACCCGCGCCCGCCACCTCGACGCCATCAACCGCTTCCGTGACGCCTGAGCGACGGGAAGAGACCCGATGACCGAACCTCACGAAGACCGTGCGCGGCCACGTCACAGAGACCGCCCGTGGCTGATGCGCACCTATGCCGGGCACTCCACCGCCGAGGCGTCCAACGAGCTGTACCGGCGCAACCTGTCCAAGGGCCAGACCGGCCTGTCCGTCGCCTTCGACCTGCCGACGCAGACCGGGTACGACCCCGATCACGTGCTGGCGCGCGGCGAGGTGGGCCGGGTCGGGGTGCCAATAGCACATCTGGGCGATATGCGGCGGCTGTTCCAGGACATCCCCCTGGAACGGATGAACACCTCCATGACCATCAACGCCACCGCCATGTGGCTGCTGGCCCTCTACCAGGTGGTCGCCGAGGAACAGGGCGCGGACGTCACCGCGCTGGCCGGCACCACGCAGAACGACATCGTCAAGGAGTACCTCTCGCGCGGGACGCACGTCTTCCCGCCGGGGCCGAGCCTGCGCCTGACCACCGACATGATCGCGTACACGGTGGCCCGCATCCCCAGGTGGAACCCCATCAACATCTGCAGCTACCACCTCCAGGAGGCCGGCGCCACGCCCGTCCAGGAGATCGCCTACGCGATGTCCACGGCGATCGCCGTCCTGGACGCCGTCCGCGACTCGGGGCAGGTTCCACCGGAGAAGTTCGGGAACGTGGTGGGGCGGATCTCCTTCTTCGTCAACGCCGGGGTCCGCTTCGTCGAGGAGATGTGCAAGATGCGCGCCTTCGGGCGCATCTGGGACCACGTCACCCAGGAGCGGTACGGCATCCGCGACCCCAAGCACCGCCGTTTCCGGTACGGCGTGCAGGTCAACTCCCTGGGGCTGACCGAGGCGCAGCCGGAGAACAACGTCCAGCGGATCGTGCTGGAGATGCTGGCCGTCACCCTGTCCAAGGACGCCCGGGCCCGCGCGGTCCAGCTCCCCGCCTGGAACGAGGCGCTGGGCCTGCCGCGCCCCTGGGACCAGCAGTGGTCGCTGCGCATCCAGCAGGTGCTGGCGCACGAGAGCGACCTGCTGGAGTACGAGGATCTCTTCGACGGTTCGCGGGTGGTGGAGGAGAAGGTGGCCTCCCTGGTCACCGACTCCCTGGCGGAGATCGCGCGCATCCAGGAGATGGGCGGGGCGCTGGCCGCCGTCGAGTCCGGCTACCTCAAGTCGCAACTGGTGGCCTCGCACGCGGAGCGGCGGGCCCGGATCGAGACCGGCGAGGAACGCGTCGTCGGCGTCAACTGCTACGAGGCGACCGAGCCCAGCCCTCTGACCGCCGACCTGGACACCGCCGTCATGACCGTGGACCCGGCCAACGAGGCGGGCGTGGTCCGGGCACTGCGCGACTGGCGGGAGCGTCGAGACGAGGACCGCGCCCGGGAGGCGCTGGCCGCCCTCAAGAAGGAGGCGGCGGGTGACGCCAACCTCTTCCCGGCCACGCTGGAGTGCGCCCGCGCGGGCGTGACGACCGGGGAGTGGGCGGGGGCACTGCGGGAGGTGTTCGGCGAGTTCCGGGCGCCCACGGGGGTCTCCGGCGCGCCGCTGGCGGTCGCCGCCGAGCCCGGCAGCCCGCTCGCCGCCGTGCGCGAGAAGGTGGCGCGCACCGCCGCCGACCTCGGTGTCGGACGGCTGCGCCTGCTGGTGGGCAAGCCGGGGCTGGACGGGCACAGCAACGGCGCCGAGCAGATCGCCGTACGGGCCAGGGACGCCGGCTTCGAGGTGGTCTACCAGGGCATCCGGCTGACACCCGAGCAGATCGTGGCGGCGGCGGTGGCGGAGGACGTGCACTGCGTGGGCCTGTCGATCCTCTCCGGCTCGCACGCGGAGCTGGTGCCGGAGGTGCTGGACCGGCTGCGGGCCGCGCTGGGGGCGGGCGAGGACGGGGCCGCGCCCGGCGCTGTGCCCGCACCCGGCGGGCCGCCCGTCCCCCACACTCCCCTCCCCGTCGTGGTCGGGGGCATCATCCCCGCCGCCGACGCCGCCGCCCTCCGCGCGGCCGGGGTCGCGGCGGTCTTCACCCCCAAGGACTTCGGCATCACGGAGATCATCGGCCGTATCGTCGACGCGATCCGTACCGCACACCGGCTCGACCCCCTGGAGGTCCCCGCATGACGAACACCCCCCTGCTCCCCGGCGCCGCCCCGGACCGGCCCGCGGCCTCGGCCGAGACCAACCGGCTCCGGCCGCGCCGCTCCTGCCTGGCCGTGCCCGGCAGCAACCCGCGCTTCCTGGAGAAGGCCCAGGGCCTGCCCGCCGACCAGGTCTTCCTGGACCTGGAGGACGCCTGCGCCCCGCTCGCCAAGGAGGGCGCCCGGCACTCCATCGTGGAGGCCCTGAACACCGGCGACTGGACCGGCAAGACCCGCGTGGTCCGGGTCAACGACTGGACCACCCACTGGACCTACCGCGATGTCATCACCGTCGTCGAGGGCGCCGGCCCCAACCTGGACTGCATCATGCTCCCCAAGGTGCAGGACCCCCAGCAGATCGTGGCGCTGGACCTGCTGCTCACCCAGATCGAGAAGACGATGGGCTTCGAGGTCGGCCGCATCGGCATCGAGGCGCAGATCGAGAACGCCAAGGGCCTGGTCAACGTGGACGCCATCGCGGGCGCCTCGCCGCGCCTGGAGACGATCGTGTTCGGGCCGGCCGACTTCATGGCGTCCATCAACATGAAGTCGCTGGTCGTCGGCGAGCAGCCGCCGGGCTACGGGGCGGACGCGTACCACTACATCCTCATGCGCATCCTGATGGCGGCGCGCACGCACGACCTCCAGGCCATCGACGGCCCCTACCTCCAGATCCGCAACGTCGACGGCTTCACCGAGGTGGCCCGCCGCGCGGCGGCGCTCGGCTTCGACGGCAAGTGGGTGCTGCACCCCGGCCAGGTCGAGGCCGCCAACGAGGTCTTCTCCCCGTCCCAGGAGGACTACGACCACGCGGAGCTGATCCTCGACGCGTACGAGTGGCACACCTCCGCGGCCGGTGGCGCCAAGGGTTCCGCGATGCTCGGCGACGAGATGATCGACGAGGCGAGCCGCAAGATGGCGCTGGTCATCAGCGGCAAGGGGCGGGCGGCGGGCATGACCCGCACGTCCAAGTTCGAGGCTCCGGAGGCATAGGCGATGCAGTTCGGCCGCACGTACGAGGAATTCACCGTCGGGGACGTCTACAAGCACTGGCCGGGAAAGACCGTCACCGAATACGACGACCACCTTTTCTGTCTGCTCACGATGAACCACCACCCGCTGCACATGGACAGCAACTACGCCGAGCGGACCACCGATTTCGGCAGGAACGTCGTCGTGGGCAACTACATCTACTCGCTGCTGCTGGGCATGTCGGTCCCGGACGTGTCCGGCAAGGCCATCGCGAACCTGGAAATCGAGTCGCTGCGGCACGTCGCGCCGACTTTCCACGGGGACACGCTGTACGGCGAGACGACGGTGCTGGACAAAACCCCGTCCCGGTCCAAGCCGGACCGCGGAATCGTGCACGTGGAGACCCGCGGTTACAAGCAGGACGGCACGCTGGTGTGCGTCTTCCGCCGGAAGGTGATGGTCCCCACGGCGATGTACGTGAAGGAGCGCGGCGGCGAACAGCCCGGCCGCCCGGAACTCCGCACGCCGGCCGACGGGCATTCGTCCGCGTCCGCCGGAAACCACGCCGCACGGTCCGCCGGAAACCGGGCTGCGGAGTCCGCCGGAAACCACGCCGGGGGGCCGTCGGCCTCCGGCACCGAAAAGGCCGTCGGCGCCCCCGGAAACCCCCTCGGCACGCCCGGGAACCCCGCCGCCGATTCCTCCGACACCCCCGCCGCGAAGGAGAACTGAGATGAGCCGGCTCGCCCGCACCGAGGGCCTCACCGACGTCCAGCGGGAAATCCTGGCCACCCTCCGCGACTTCGTCGACAACGAGATCCTGCCGGTCGCCACGGAACTGGAACACCGCGACGAATACCCCACGAAGATAGTCGAGGGCCTGAAAGAGCTGGGTGTCTTCGGCCTGATGATCCCCGAGGAGTACGGGGGCCTGGGCGAGTCGCTGCTCACCTACGCGCTGAGCGTGGAGGAGATCGCACGCGGCTGGATGAGCGTGTCCGGCATCATCAACACCCACTTCATCGTGGCGTACATGCTCAAGCAGCACGGCACGCAAGAGCAGAAGGAGTATTTCCTGCCGAAGATGGCGACCGGCGAGATCCGCGGCGCCTTCTCCATGTCCGAGCCGGCACTCGGCTCGGATGTGTCGGCGATCACGTCCAAAGGCGTGCGGGACGGCGAGGAATACGTTCTCACCGGCCAGAAGATGTGGCTCACCAACGGCGGTTCGGCCACGCTCGTCGCCGTGCTGTGCCGTACGGACGAAGGCCACCCGGAAGGCACCGCCCCGCACAAGTCGATGACCACCTTCCTCGTCGAAAAGGAACCCGGATTCGGGACGGTGCGGCCGGGTCTGACGATTCCCGGCAAGATCGACAAGATGGGTTACAAGGGGGTCGACACCACCGAAATGATCATGGATGGGCTGCGCATTCCGGCCGACCGGGTACTCGGCGGAAAGACGGGGCGTGGCTTCTATCACATGATGGACGGCGTCGAGGTCGGCCGCGTTAATGTCGCAGCGCGTGGTTGCGGTGTCGCGCTGCGCGCTTTCGAGCTGGGTGTTTCCTATGCGCAGCAGCGACACACCTTCGGAAAGCCGATCGCGCAGCACCAGGCCATCCAGTTCAAATTGGCCGAAATGGCCACAAAGGTCGAGGCCGCCCATGCGATGATGGTCAATGCGGCCCGCAAAAAGGACTCCGGTCAGCGCAACGACCTGGAGGCGGGCATGGCCAAGTACCTGGCCTCCGAGTACTGCAAGGAGGTCGTGGAAGACGCGTTCCGCATCCACGGCGGCTACGGCTTTTCCAAGGAGTACGAGATCGAGCGGCTCTACCGGGAGGCCCCGATGCTCCTGATCGGCGAGGGGACCGCCGAGATTCAGAAAATGATCATTGGGCGCCGACTGCTGGAGGAGTACCGCATCCCGGGGTGAACGCCCCCATTCGTCCGATTTCCTCTAGACGAAGATCACACTCGGTCATCGTTCTTCGGCCACGGATTGGCGCTGGCTCTTGGCCAGTTGCCGCCCGCAACCGATAGCATCCCCGGAAAGCCGCCGTCCCCCATTGCATATGCGGCACCCTCCGCTACGAAGGTCATCCATGCCCCACAGCCCATCCTCTGCACAACGCGGTCGCGTCCGCCTCGCGCGCGGAGCGTCGCCGTGGCTCCTGCCGACCGTCGCGACGGCGGCGGTCAGCCTCGCCCGTTCGCGCCGTTCGGGACGCTGGGCCGCCGTCGCCGTGCCCACCACCGCCCTCGCGGCGGGCATGCTGTGGTTCTTCCGCGACCCCGAGCGCGAGATCGCTCAGGGCCGGGTCATCTCTCCGGCCGACGGCGTGGTGCAGAGCATCATGCCGTGGAAGGACGGGCGCACCCGCGTCGCGATCTTCATGAGCCCTCTGAATGTCCACGTCAACCGGGCGCCGCTGGCCGGCACCGTGACGTCCGTGGAGCACATCCCCGGCGGATACGTTCCGGCGTTCAACAAGGAGAGCGAGAACAACGAGCGGGTCGTCTGGCACTTCGACACCGAGCTCGGCGACGTCGAGATGGTGCAGATCGCCGGCGCGGTCGCCCGCCGCATCGTTCCGTACGTGCCCCAGGGCACCAAGGTCGAGCAGGGCGAACGCATCGGTCTGATCCGCTTCGGCTCACGCGTGGACGTCTACCTTCCGGAAGGCGTCGAGGCCGCGGTCGAGGTCGGCCAGGCCACCACCGCGGGGGTGACACGTCTTGACCGTGATTGATCCGGACACACAGGCCGGCTGGACGCCCGAGGCCGACGAGGACGAGGACGACATGCCGCTGTCCACGCGGCTGTCGATAGCGGACACGCTCACCCTGGGCAACGCGATCTGCGGCTTCATGGCCGTCTACTTCACGACCACCGGCGTCCTGATCCCGCACCTCACGGGGAACGAGGACGGCGGCATGGCCCGGCACAGCGCCGCCATGGCCGTGATCCTGATGCTCGCGGCGTCGGTGTTCGACCTCTTCGACGGGCTCGTGGCGCGCAAGCTCCGCAGCTCCGCGATGGGCGCCGAGCTGGACAACCTGTCGGATCTGATCAGCTTCGGTCTCGCCCCGGCCTACTTCGTCGTCACCTGGGGCATGGTCGCTCAGGACGCTCACCAGCGGGTCTCGGTGGTGGCGGCCGTCGTGGTCCTGCTGGCGGTGGTGCTGCGGCTGGCCCGGTTCTCCTGCGTCACGCTGCGTGACGGGATCTTCCAGGGCATGCCGAGCCCCTTCGGCGCGCTGACGGTGGTCGCCATCGTCCTGCTGGAGCTGCCGTTCCTGCCGACGCTCCTGGCGATCATCGGGGTGGCCTGGCTGATGGTGAGCCGGGTCGAGTACCCCAAGCCCCGCGGACGGCTCGCCGTCGCGATGCTCACCTGGATCATCCTCAGCATGGGCATGCTGGCCGCCTGGGCGCTGGACGCCCCCGGCGGGAAGGTCCTCCTCCAGACCGGCTGCTCGCTCCAGGTGGTCCTGGGCGCGATGATCCCGCTGTTCGCCACGGCCCGGCGGGTCAACGCCTTCCGCGACCACCGGCGGGAGGGGCGCGAGGCGCGGGCGGCGCAGTTGCCGTAGGCGCGCACGGACGAGGGCGAGGGCCCCGGTCGATTCTTCGGAGTCGGTCGGGGCCTTCTCTTTTGTGTCGGGGGCGCTTTTTGCGTCGGGGGCGCTTTTGGTGTCGGCGGCTTTCCGCGCTTGCGGGGGTTGTTCGTGCTGCTTGCGCGGGGGCCCTTCGTGCCTCCGGGCGATCTGATTGTCTGCGGGCGGCCGGAGACGCTGAGGTTTCCGTGTCTTCGAGCGCTCCTGGTGTCCGGTTTCCGTGCCTGCGGGCACCTCCCTGGGGTTCATGGGCGGCCCGCGTCGCCTGTGTCACCTGGGTCGCCTGCGTCGCTTGTCAGCGGGGCCGGGGCGCTGACACCGCACGGCGCTCGGGACGGGCGTCCGCCCGCGCGCCGCTCCGGGACGGGCGGAGGTCCGGCACGCCGCTAGGGAGCCGCGTGGAGGCCCGGCACGGTGCTCGGTCGCGCGGACGCCCGGCACCCCGATAGGGGGCCGGGCGGAGGCCCGCACACTTCCAGGACGGGCGGACGCCCGCACGCCGCCGTACAGCGCGGTCTGACGGCTCACAGGGGTGTCCGCGCGTCCCGGCCCCGGACTCAGACCAGGAAGTCGCGCGCCAGCTGCTCCGCGACCCTCTCCAGCAGCGGCCCCGCCTCCGCCATCGAGCGGGCCGGGTCGGGCTCCAGGTTCGCCAGGGCGTACGCGCGGCGGATGCCCGCCCGGCCCAGCACCTCGGGGGCCAGCGCCAGCCGGCCGCACACGGCGACCACGTCCCGCCCCGCCGCGCGGGCTGCCTGCGCGACGCCCGCCGGAGCCTTGCCGTGCAGCGTCTGCTCGTCCAGGGAGCCCTCGCCCGTGATGACGAAGGTGGCGCGGTCCAGAGCCGGTGCGAAGCCCAGCACGTCGAGCATCACCTCGATGCCCGCCCGGAACGTCGCGCCCAGCCCGACCAGCGCCCCGTACCCGATGCCGCCCGCCGCGCCCGCTCCGGGCGCCAGCGCGTGCTCGGCGGCCTTCGGGCCCACCGCCGCCTCCAGGACCTTGGCGTAGTGGGCCAGGGCCGCGTCCAGGGCCGCCACGTCCGCCGGGCTCGCGCCCTTCTGGGGGCCGTAGACGGCGGGCGCGCCCTTGGGGCCGGTGAGCGGGTTGTCCACGTCGCTGGCGAGCACGATGTCCGTCCGGGCCAGCCGCGGGTCCAGGCCCGACAGGTCGGCGGTGGCCAGGCCGCTCAGCGCGCCGCCGCCCGGTCCGACGGGCTCGCCCGCCGCGTCCAGGAACCGGGCGCCCAGCGCCGCCAGCATCCCCGCGCCGCCATCGGTCGTCGCGCTGCCGCCGACGCCGAAGACGATCGAGGTGGCGCCCGCGTCCAGCGCGGCGAGCAGCAGCTCGCCGGTGCCGTACGTGGTCGCCGTCAGCGGGGCGAACGTGCCCTTGGGGAGGTGCTGGAGGCCGGACGCCTCCGCCATCTCCACCACGGCCGTCCCGTCCTCGCGCAGGGCGAAGGTGGCCGTCACCGGCTCGCCCACAGGACCCGTGACGCGCGCCTCATGGCGCGCGAAACCGGCGGCCAGCGCCGCCGCGACCGTCCCGTCGCCGCCGTCCGCGACCGGGATGGACTCCACCTCCAGACCCGGCACCACGCGCCGCAGCCCGGCCGTGACGTGCGCGGCGACCTCGACGGCCGTGAGCGAGCCCTTGAACTTGTCCGCGGCGATCAGCACCCGGGGCGGCTGCTCCCCCGATGCCGTCTGTCCTGCCTGCGTCCTTGCTGCGTCCGCCACTGTTTCCCCTTGCTTTCGAACTGGCAGTCGCGCCGCTGCGACCTTATCCGGCAAGAGCGCCGACGAACAGGGACGCCGGGGACGACGACCAGGAGCGCAAGGCGTTCCGAAGGCGTTCCGACGACTTTCCAAAGACGTTCCGAAGACTTTCGGAAGGTGTTCCGGTGGGACAACGCGGGTTTTCGTACGCGGTCAGCCTCTCCCCCTTTCCGCTGAAATCCCCACATACGGCCATACCTGAATGCCGCGAGCGATTACGCTCCCTCAAATGACCACGGACTACGCCACGTACATCGCCGGCCTGCCGCGCGTCCTCGCGGGCGCGGGCGTCCTCTTCCGCGACGCCGAGAGCCGCATCCTGCTCGTCGAACCCAACTACCGCGACACCTGGATCCTCCCGGGCGGCACCGTCGAGTCCGACGCGGACGAGTCCCCGCGCCAGGCCGCCCGCCGCGAAACCGCCGAGGAGATCGGCCTCGACATCGACCCCGGCCGCCTCCTGGTCGTCGACTGGGTGCGCGGCCAAGCCCGCCCGCCGCTGGTCTCGTACATCTACGACGGCGGCGTTCTGGACCCGGACCAACTGGCGGCAATCAAGCTCCAGGAGGACGAACTCCTCTCCTGGCGCCTCCTGCCCTGGGATGAGGCGGAACCGCTGCTCGCTCCGGGCATGGTGCGCCGTCTGCGGGCCGCGCTGGACGCGTTGGAGCGCGGCACGGGGGCGGTTGAGCTGGAGGACGGGGTGGCGCCGGATCTGGAGGCGGGGGTGAAGGCGGCAGGGTAGGGCGGCGGTACCGGGGCGTGCGGCGTGCGGGGCCGGTTCCTGCCGATGTCGTTCCTGCCACCGCACCGTTCCTGCCACCAGGATGTTTCCGCCACCGGCACCATTCCTGCCACAGCACGGTTTCTGCCACCGGCATTGTTCCTGCCAGGTCCTGCCGGACGCCCCGTCACCGCCACCAGGCGGGCGCACTCCAGCGAACGAAAAGGCCTCGGGCCCTCTACCCTCGCCCGCATGGAAGAGATGGCCACAAAGATCGCAGACGTCCCGGGAGTCGTCGGCGTAATGCTCGGCGGAAGCCGGGCCCGGGGAACCCACCGCCCCGATTCCGACTGGGATCTGGGCGTCTACTACCGGGGGGACCTCGACCTGTCCGTCCTCAAGGCGCTGGCCGCCGAAGTGACGGGCGAGCCGGTGGACATCCATCCCCCCGGCGCCTGGGGCGCCTGGGTGAACGGCGGCGCCTGGCTGGCCCTCCCGGACGGCAGCCACGTCGACTGGATCCTGCGCGACATCGACCGCGTACAGAACGTGTGGCAGGACTGCCACCATGGCCGTTTCGAAATCGGCGCCCAAACCGGCCACCCCCTCGGCTTCTGGTCCCCGGCGTACGCGGGCGAAGTCGCCCTCGGGCGCGTACTGGCCGACCCAAGTGGCGAACTGACGGCCCTGAAGGCGGAGACCGCCACATACCCGGAGCCGCTGCGCGAGGCTCTGACGGGAATGGCCGTCTGGGACGCCGGTTTCTCGGTGAGCATGGCGGCCAAGTCGTACACCGCCGAGGACGTACTGCACGCCGCCCTGTGCCTGTCCCGCGCGGTCGGCGACCTTGTCCAGGCCCTGCACGCCCACCACCGCACCTGGTGCCTCAACGAGAAGGGCGCCTTGACGGCGGCAGCCACGATGCCGGACACCCCGGCGGGCTTCGCGGACCGGGCCCGTGAGTTGCTGGGCGCGATGGGGCGGACGGCCGATGAGCTTCGGGGGTCCTTGGCCGCTGCGGAGCGGTTGGTGGGGGAGGTTCGGAAGGTGGTCGGGGGCTGAAAGCCGGCGTGCGGAGCGGCCGGTGTTTCCCTGGGGTGGGAACACCGGCCGCTTGGCGTTGGAGCTACTGGCCTGCGGCTCCGTCCTGCTCGTCCCCAGCCCCTACGAGGCCCAGGAAGGCGGACCAG
Source organism: Streptomyces sp. NPDC003077 (assembly GCF_040611095.1). Lineage (NCBI taxonomy): Bacteria > Bacillati > Actinomycetota > Actinomycetes > Kitasatosporales > Streptomycetaceae > Streptomyces > Streptomyces sp. NPDC003077. Next base: position 27,484 of record NZ_JBEXNM010000005.1, read on the forward strand.
GCGGAGGCGGAGACGAGGAGCTTGGGACCGGTCTTGTCCTTGGAGTCACGGATACCTACGTGGGTGGTGAGGCCGGCGATTTCGACGCAGGACCCACCGGTGTCATTGCTGTACGACGACTTGAACCACGCTGCTTCGGTCACTTCTCGTGACGGCTTATGCCTAATGATGGCTACTTCCACTCTCGCGCTAGGGCCTGCAGTAAACCGGCTGTACCGGTCGGGGCCATGGCACTCTCACGCATGGCATCAAAGCGGCGCACACCTTTCTGCACTTCCCGCCACTCGTCGGTAACGCTGATCGTGTTCGGCATGTCCACCTGGACGATCGGATCGAGCCCGTCGGGAAAGTCCAGCACCGCGAAATTACTCTCCGACCGGTAGCCCACCACCTCGTGCGGGAGGATCTGCACCGAGACGTTGTCCAGCCTGGTCAGCTCCATGATCTCTTCGTACTGGCCACGCATCACCTCCGGCCCGCCGACTACGCGCCGTACGGCTGCCTCATCCATGATGACGCGCAGCTCCAACGGACTTTCCGAACGGGTGATCAGTTCCTTCCGCTCCAGCCGCAAGCGGACGTTGTACTCCACGTACTCCGTCGTCGTCTCGTCCACCGGTTTGGCGACGAGGAAGAGCGACCGTGCGTACGCCTCGGTTTGCAGCAGGCCGAAAACGAAGCTCGGCTGGAATGCGCGCATTACCTTTGCGTCCTGCTCCAGCCCCCTGTACGTCGGCATTTTGGACGGCATGACGTGCCGATAAGGCGTCCATGGATCCTTGCTCAGCGACTCTCGGTGCAGCTTGAGGAGCGTTTCGCGATCCTCCCTGCTGTCGAGCTCGTAGAGGCTGAGCAGGTCTTCCAGATCGCCAACCCGTGGCAGATCATTCGCCCCCGTCTCCACACGCGCCAACTTCGTGTGTGAGAACCCCAATCGGCTCGCCACTTCTTGAAGCGTGAGGTTCTTTTTCTCCCTCAGCTTGCGCAACTCCTTGCCAAGCTCTCGCCTCCGGAATGTCGGACCTCGCCGTGCTGCCACGTGCTGGTGCCTCCCACTTGCCTGTTGAGGCACACCGAACCTTTGTCGGGTATCGGCGCGCTTTGTGCCCCAGAGTGTGCCAGCACTCCCCCCTCCCTCATCAACCTCTGTTAGCGATTTGGCATTTGCCAATTTTTCAGCATCACTCGTTCCCCTTGCACAGCAATTCGCACACGCCTCAGGGTGGTTGCACCAGCCGGAATCCGTGCAAGGGCGTGACTCCATGACTCTCGCTGTGCGAATGCCGAATCTCGAACGCGCTTACGAGCGGATTGCTCATTTCTCGGAGAATCCCCAGGTGGCCACCCGGACCCGTCACATAGGCAGTTGCCGCCCTCGCCGCGACAATCTCGAACACACGGCAAATAACGCCATGGAGAAACAACACATGTACGAAACCGAGCGGGTGGTTGTCTCCTTCTCTCCCGAAAAGAGCCGGGTCGGTCAGATGCGCCGCTTCGGCGCCGATCAGCTCCGGAACTGGAACCTGCCGCACCTGGTCGACACCGCCGAGCTGCTCATCAGCGAACTGGTCACGAACGCCGTCGTACACGGCGAAGGCCCCGATGTCAGCGTCTCCCTGGCCCACGCCTATGGCCAGGTCCGCATCGAAGTCACCGACGGCTCGTCCCGCCGGCCGATGATCCAGCACCCGGACCAGGACGAAGAAGGCGGCCGGGGCCTCCTCCTCGTCCAGGCCCTCGCCCACCGCTGGGGCACCAGCCCCGACGGCACTCGGACCTGGTGCACTCTCCCGCCGCCTCCAGTCCCCTGCGTCACTGCCCTACCAGACGCCCAAGACCCGCCCCCGGTCCGCATCAGCGGCCACGCCCTCCTCCGCGACCAAGCCCGCCGCCTGCTACTTGTCCACCCCACCGGCCACCGCCACCACGTACTACCGGGCGGCCCGGTCACCGACAACGAACCCGACTGGGTCGCCATGACCCGCCGTGTCCTCCAGCAAACGGGCCTCAGCGTCATCCCCCGCCACCTCATCGCCAAAGACTGGACACCCGCCGAGCACCCCTCCCTCCCTCACCCCCGCCTCGACTTCCTCTACGACTGCGGCCGTCTCCCACCTGACCAATCGATCACCCTGCCCACCGCCCCTCCACTGCCCCTGGACGACTACCGCTGGGCCCGCAAGGACGACCTACACCGCCTTTGCCACCCGGACGACGCCCGACGCATCCTCGCCGCCGTAGCCGGCACTCACCGGCGCCATCGGGTGGCCGATCTCGTACAGGGCGTCCCCGTCCAGCCAGGCGACAGGATTGAGCCGACGACGGGCAGTTGAGTCGGGCCCTCATCGGTCGTCGTTTCTCGCGTGCGAGGGACTTCGGCCGATGGAGGCCTGATTGGATGGGTGCGGTAGCTGTTTGCGGGTGAGGGGGCGACGGTGAGTGGTTGCGATAACTGGTCGAGAATGTCCGCAACACGCGTTATGCGCGACTCTTTGGAAGTGAGTAAAAACCGGGTCCGGCTGCCGTAAAGCCCCAGGTCGCGGCCTGTGGTCCCCGCGCGTGCGGGGGTGGTCCCCTCACGTGCGTGTCCCTGGCCATCTCTCTACTGTGGTCCCCGCGCGTGCGGGGGTGGTCCCGCGTCCCCCCGCACGGTCTGGACAGTCTGGTCGTGGTCCCCGCGCGTGCGGGGGTGGTCCCAGGCCCCAGGTGTCGCACGCGGGGCACGGGTGGTGGTCCCCGCGCGTGCGGGGGTGGTCCCGGGCGGCTGCGGAGGCCGGGCGGCACCTTCGGGTGGTCCCCGCGCGTGCGGGGGTGGTCCCATCCTGGCTGGCGAAAACGTTAGGTGGCTGCCGTGGTCCCCGCGCGTGCGGGGGTGGTCCCTGCCCAACACGTCCCGGTAGTACCGGCTGCCGTGTGGTCCCCGCGCGTGCGGGGGTGGTCCCATGCTCCACTCGGCCCGCTCCATTGAGGGCGCGTGGTCCCCGCGCGTGCGGGGGTGGTCCCGGGTTCACCATGTCGGCGTGCCGGTGGGCCCAGTGGTCCCCGCGCGTGCGGGGGTGGTCCCACCTCGTCGATCAAGTCGGGGTCCTCGAAGCAGTGGTCCCCGCGCCTGCGGGGGTGATCCCGGGAAGTCGCCCTATCCGTCCCCAAACTCGTTGTGGTCCCCCGCGCCCACGGGGCGCCCGCCAAGTGCCCGCCCCCCCTACCACTCCAGCTCCAACTCCCCCTCCCCCCACCCAACCCCAGCCACCTCGAACTCCAGCAACATCCTCTTCCGCTCCAACCCGCCCCCATAACCCGTAAGGCTCCCCGAGGCCCCCACCACCCGGTGGCACGGAACGATGACCCCCAGCGGGTTCTTGCCGTTCGCGAGGCCGACGGCACGAGCGGCGGACGGCTTGCCCAGGCGGTCGGCGAGTTGGCCGTACGAAAGAGTCTCGCCGTACGGGATGTCGCACAGGGCCTGCCAGACCTGGCGTTGGAACGGGGTGCCGTGGAAGGCCAGGGGGAGGGCGAAGGTCCGCAGGTCGCCGGCGAAGTAGGCACGGAGTTGAGCGATGGCGGCGGCGAACGGTTCAACGGTCTGGGCTTTACGGGGGCCGAGGGTTTCCTCCGGCGGGCGGTGGCGCTGGTTGGTCATGTAGAGGCCGGTGAGAGCGGCGCCGCGAGCGACAAGTGTCAGAGGCCCGACCGGTGTGTCGGGCATGACGGTGTGTGTCACGACGTCAGCGACAGCCGGGGCGGGCGCGGTGATGCGTACGGCGGGGCCGGGCGCGGGTGCGGGTTGCGCCGATGCGGAGGTCGGAACGGGTGTCGCAGAAGTAACAGTCACGAGAGCGGCCTCAGTTCGCGGGGAGGTGGTTGATGGGGTGGTCATCGGTGGCCCAGAGGTATTGGACGGCGTAGGCGCGCCAGGGGCTCCAGCGGGCGGAGTGGCGGGTCAGGGCGGCGGGGGTGGCGGGGAGGCCGAGCCCGGCGGCGGCGCGGCGGACGCCGAGGTCGGTGGGCATGAAGGCGTCGGGGTCGCCGAGGGCGCGCATGGCGATGCATTCGACGGTCCAGGGACCGATGCCGGGCAGGGCCGCGAGTTGGGCGCGGGCCCGTTGGCGGTCGGCGCCGATGCCGAGATGGAGGTCACCGGAGGCGAGGGCGGCTATCAGTCCGGTGAGGGTGGCGCGGCGGGTGCGGGGCATCGCCAGAGACTCGGAGTCGAGGGAGGCGAGCGCGGCGGCGGAGGGGAAGAGGTGGGTGAGACCGCCCTCGGGGTCGTCGATCGGCGTGCCGCGGGCGGTGACCAAGCGGCCCGCGTGCGTACGGGCGGCGGCGGTGGAGACCTGCTGGCCGAGGACGGCGCGTACGGCGAACTCGTCCGCGTCAACGGTACGGGGCACACGCCGGCCCGGCGCCTTGAGGACGAGCGGGGCCAGCACCGGGTCTTCCTGAAGGAGAGCGTCGACGGCCTCCGGATCCGCGTCCAGGTCGAGCAGGCGACGGCAACGCGCGATGGCGCCCGAGAGGTCCCGCAGGTCGGTGAGGGACAGACGGCACTCGACATGGTCGGGGCGGGGCGTGAGGGCGACGATGCCGTGACCGTACGGGAGGGTGAGGGTGCGGCGATACGCACCGTTTCTCCATTCCTCGACGCCGGGTACCGCCGTCGCGGCGAGGTGCCCGAAGAGGTTGTCGGGACACATGGGACGCCGGAAGGGGAGGCGGAGGGAGAGGGTGCCCGGGGCGGCCGACCGGACGCCGGGGCGGGCTCGGCGGCGCAGCTCGGTCGGGGCGAGGGCGAAAACCTCGCGGACCGTCTCGTTGAAGCTGCGGACACTGGCGAACCCCGCGGCGAACGCGATGTCCGCCATGGGCAATTCACTGGTCTCGATGAGCAGCCGGGCGGTCTGGGCGCGCTGGGCGCGGGCAAGGGCGAGCGGGCCGGCGCCGAGTTCGGCGAGGAGTTGGCGCTCGACCTGGCGCGTGCTGTAGCCGAGGCGGGTGGCGAGGCCGGGGACGCCCTCGCGGTCCACGACCCCGTCGGCGATCAACCGCATGGCGCGGGCGACCACGTCGGCCCGCTCGTCCCACTGCGGGGAACCGGGTGCGGCGTCCGGGCGGCAGCGCTTGCAGGCCCGGTAACCGGCCTGCTGGGCGGCTGCCGCGCTCGGGTGGAAGGACATGTTCTCCGGCTTGGGAGGCACGACCGGGCAGCTGGGGCGGCAGTAGATGCGGGTGGTCCGCACCGCCGTGAAGAACCAGCCGTCGAAGCGCGCGTCCTTCGACTGGACGGCGCGTACGCAGCGTGCGAAATCGGTGTGCATGGGCTCAGGATCCAGGACAGGGCACGGCTTCGGCTGGCGGAAATCCGACATGGACGTGGGGGTGGCCTGGTCATTCTCCGGCGACTGCGTATTCGTACACATCCCTTCCGGGGTCTCTCAGGGGTTTCTCGGGGATCTCCCGGACGCATGCGGGATTCCGGCTCTTTACCGTTGAGGTGTGAGGCAGATCACGACTGGTGCGGGAGGTGAATGAACGTGCAGGGCATGAGGAGCGGGCTGGTGCAGGTCGCAGGGGTCATGGACGAAGCGGAGGCGGCGCTGCTGTGTGCGGAGGGGGTGGATTGGCTGGGGCTGCCGCTGCGGCTGGAAACACACAAGGAGGATCTGTCGGAGACGGAGGCAGCGGGAGTCTTCGCTTCGATCCGGCCGCCGCACAGAGGCGTACTGATCACGTACCTGACGGAGGCGGAGGCGATCCGCGCCTTCTGCGCGGAGCTGGGGGTGCGGACGGTGCAGTTGCACGGTGACGTGCCGGCGGAGGAGCTACGGGCGCTCAAGGAGACCGATCCTGGACTGTACGTCCTGAAGAGTCTGGTGGTGCGGGAGGGCAATCACGAGGAGCTGCGGGGGGCGGTGGAGGAGATGTCCCGGTGGGTGGACATGTTCATCTCCGACACCTTCGATCCGGCGACGGGGGCGAAGGGGGCAACCGGGTTGGTGCATGACTGGGAGGTGAGTGCCGAGCTGGCGCGGCGCTCACCTCGGCCGCTGATGCTGGCAGGCGGCCTGACGCCGGAGAACGTGGCGGCGGCGATCGAGCGGGTACGACCAGCGGCCGTGGACGCCCACACGGGGCTGGAGGGGACCGACGGGCGGAAGGACCGGGCGAAGGTACGGCGGTTCGTGACGGAGGCCCGGCAGGCATTCGCGCGGGCGGGGGTCGGGGTGCCCCAGAGCGAGAGGTGAGCAAGAGCAGGGCGGCGATACCAGCTTGCCGCGGGTGGTCTCCTCCGAACACGGCCCTTCCTGAAGAAGACGTGGCCTGTCTCCAAGATGCGATCTGTCCATGGGCAACGGTCCGCCTCCGACCGCTGCCCTCCCCTCCCACGAACCGCCTGCCCCCACAGGCCCTCCGCCCTGCCGCCGGCCTGTTTCCCTCACGGGCACTGCCCTCCCGTGGGTGCTGCCCTCCTCAGGTGATGATCGTCGGTTACGTACGTACGCCGATAACGCTCCTCGTCCGTACCACTGCGTAACCGCCTCCGTCGTACGACACCCGCCGTGCCAGCCCCCAGCCATCCCCCCTGCCCGCTCCACCAGCCACGGTCGTACGACACCGCCCTGATCCTGCCGCCTCCCGCCATACGCCTCTCCCCTCACCGCCCCCGCTCCCCAACCCGCCCTGGCCAACCAACGCGCCGACCCGCACGCACCCCAGCCACCCACCACTCCTGCCTCACCCGCCCGGTCGCCCAGCAAATCAGCCCACCAACCGCCGTCACCGCCCTGCACACCACCCCCAACACCCGCAGAGACTCCTCGGTAGGGCCCCACCTCGCCCGCGCCCGAGCCCCACACGGCCCCGCCACCGCACCCCCAGCCCCACCACGCCATCACCCCAAGCCCGTGGCGCCGGCTCTCCTCCACCCCAACCAGTGATGGCCCCCACCGCCGTCGCCCCGATCGGTCCGACCCGCGCCGGCCGATCGGCAGCGATGGATAATGAAGCATGAGTTCGTGGGCGGGGCAGACCGCATGAGCAGCAGGCTGCGTGTGCTGCGGAGACAGAACCGGATGACGCTGGACACGCTGGCCACCCAGGCCGGGGTGACCAAGAGCTACCTGTCGAAGATCGAGCGGGGACTGAGCGTCCCGTCGATCTCCACCGCCATGAAACTCGCGCAGGTGCTCAACGTCGACGTGGGCCGCCTGTTCGCCGACGAGGTGGAACCGGAACTGATCACGGTGGTGCGTGCGGGCGAGCGCACCCCCGTCCCCGGAGCGACACGCCCCGGCGATGCCTCGTACGAAGGCATCGCGGTGCAGGTCAGCAGCAAGAAGCTGGCGCCGTTCATGATGTACCCGCCGCCGACGTTCGCCGGTTCCGCATTCAAGTCGCACCCGGGTGAGGAATTCTTCTTCGTCCACGCAGGGGACGTGGAGCTGGAGTTTCCCGACCGGACGGTGACGCTCGCCGCCGGAGACAGCGTCTACTTCAACGCCGAGGTGCCGCACCGCTCACGAAGCCTGGGCAAGGCAAAAGCCGCCGTCCTCATCGTGATCCACGATGATTCGGCGACTTCCACGAACACAGGCTCTGAAACGGACGCGGAACCGGAGCTGGGGCCGGGGCCGGGGCCGGTGACTGGGAAGAGCTCCGGCACGGGCTGCGGAATGCCGTAGGCCGGTGTGCGACCGACCGGCCCCGCACACCGGCCGATCGGTCGGCCGCCACGGCAGTTCGTGCGAGCAGACACTGTGGCCTGCCCGCACGAACCACCAACGACGACATAAGCGACGCCCCACCCGCACGAATCACATGCGGTGGCGAGAGACGAACCGCCTGCACGAAACAGGAGCGGCGGCGCAGGCGACGGTCTTCCCGCACGCACCACGACAGAAGACGGCAGGCCCTCACGCGAAACAGCGACGGCCTGCCGCGAGCCGACCGCACGAGCAGCCTCGGCTCCTGCTCGGCTGACGACCTGCCCGTACGACGGTCCCTATCAGGGCCGGTCCGATGCCTACTCGCCCAGGGCCTCCAGCCCCACCAGCAGTTCCTTCAGCCGCTGGGTGCCCTCGGCATCCAGGGGTAGCAGGGGACGGCGCGGTTCGCCCGCGTCGAAGCCCTGGAGGGACAGACCTGCCTTGATCGTCGTGGGCAGGCCGCCGTCCAGGATGAAGCGCAGGAAGGGAGACAGCCGGTCGAAGATCTCCTGCGCCGTGGTGTCGTCACCGGTGCGCACGGCCTCGTACAGGTCCAGTGGCAGGCGCGGAACCAAGCACGGTGCCGCGGTGCACCAGCCCGCGGCACCCGCCCGCAGCGCCTCCAGTGCCAGCGGGTTGGAGCCGTTGAAGAAGGGCAGGCGGCCGTCGGTGAGTTCGGTGAGCCGGTGCATCCGCTGGATGTCGCCGGAGCTCTCCTTGACCATCGTGATGTTTTCGAACTGCTCCCACAGGGCCACCATCAGTTCCGGCGTCATGTCGATGCCGCTGGTCCCCGGGTTGTTGTAGATCATCACGGGGATGCCGACGGCTTCGGCGATACGGCCATAGTGCTGGACGATCTCGCGGGGGCTCAGCTTCCAGTACGACACCGGGAGCACCATCACCGCGTCCGCGCCCACCTGTTCGGCGAACCGGGCCCGGCGTACCGCGCTGTGGGTGGTGAGGTCCGACACGCCGACGACGGTCGGAACCCGCTTGGCGACCGCGGCCACCGAGGCGTGCGCCACCGCGTGCCACTCGTCGTCGTCCAGGTAGGCGCTCTCCCCCGTGCTGCCGAGCGGGGCCACGGCGTGGGATCCGCTGGTCACGAGGCGGTCGACCAGGGCTTCGAGGGCCGGGATGTCCACCTTGCCGTCATCCGGCCGGAACGGAGTCACCGGGTAGGCGACGATGCCGTGCAGCGTGGTCACCGACATGTCAGGCACCGCCCTTCGCGCCGATCCGGACCGCACCGGCCGGGGCCGCATCCGCCGGGGCCACATCCGTCGGGTCCACAACCGTCGGGTCCGCAACCGTCGAATCCCCGGCAGCCGAAACCCCGTTCGCCGTGACAGTGTCCCCGGTGGCGGGTCGGCTGATGCAGTCGGGGTGGTCTCGCAGGGCGCGGCGCGCGTAGTACGAGAAGGTCGCCTGGTCACGCTTGGGGGTCGAGACCCAGTCGTGGGCCTCGCGGGCCAGCTCCGGGGGGAGCGGGCGGATGGTTCCGGCGGAGGAGGCCATTAGCTGGAGTTTGGCCGCGCGTTCGAAGAGGAGGGCGAGGACGCAGGCTTCCTCGATGGTGCTGCCCGCGACGAGCATCCCGTGGTGGGCCAGCAGCAGGCCGCGCTTGTCCCCGAGCGCGGCCGAAATGATCTCGCCCTCCTCGTTGCCGACCGGGATGCCCGGCCACGTCTCCAGGAACGCGCAGTCGTCGAAGAGCGGGGTGGTGTCCATGTGGGAGACGACGAGCGGCTTTTCCAGCATGGAGAGCGCGGCCGTGTGCAAGGGGTGGGTGTGGATGATGCAGTTGACGTCGGGGCGGGCACGGTAGACCCAGCTGTGGAAGCGGTTGGCCGGGTTGGGCATTCCCTCGCCGTTGAGGACGTTGAGATCCTCGTCGACGTGCACCAGGTTGTCCTCGGTCACCTCGTCGAAGCCCAGCCCGAGGCGTTGCGTGTAGTAGGTGCCCGGGGTTTCGGCCCGGGTGGTGATCTGTCCGGCGAGGCCCGAATCATGCCCGCCGTCGAACAGGATGCGGCAGGTCAGCGCGAGTTTCTGTCGGGGTGTCCAGTCGTTGTCGGGGATCACCTCGCGCATCCGGCGGTGTGCTTGCTCGACCAGTTCGGATTTGGCGGTGGCCAGCGTCTCGGCCATGGGGGGTTCCTCCTCGGAACGAAAACGGAACGGGAACGGAACGGGAACAGCGGAGAGGCATGTGTCAGGCGTGCGTGCCCGGGCGTGGTCGGTGCTACCGAGCCCGCCCAACGGAAGACACCTCGTTGACTTTAGGACACCTTGTGTCATCACGTCTAGAGGAAGGCTTCCTAACGCCGCGATCCGACCAATTCGCGACCTTTGCCCAGCAGTTGAGAGGTGCCGAGCGGGCCCCGAGACGCCCCGGGAAGTCGAAGCGGCGGGGAATCGGGACACCTCAGCGAAGCGGGTCCCACCACCCGCCGGCCAGACCGTCAGCCGCTCCCGTCCGCATTCCGTGCCCTCCCGGCCGAAAACCGAATGCCGTAGCGCGGCAAGGGAGTTAGCTTCCCCCCATGACCACCCTGGAATTCCGCACGATCCCGGAAGCGCACGCGGACCGCGCCCTGGACCTGCACTACCTCGTCTTCCATGACGACGCCGAAGAAGAGCGACGCAAGGCGCACCGCGACATCCTGCTTCACTGCGACCGCATCGGTGCCTACGACGGGGACGAACTCGTCGGCCTCCTGGGCGCCCACCCGCTGCGACTGTCGGTGCCGGGCGGGGAACTGCCCTGCGCGGGCGTCACGTTCGTATCGGTCGCACCGACCCACCGCCGGCGCGGCGTGCTCAGCGGCATGATCCGCGAGCTGTGGCGCCGCTGCGCGGCGGCCGAACAACCGCTTGCAGCCTTGTGGGTGTCCGAAGCGGCTATTTACGGACGTTTCGGCTTCGATCCCGCCACTCGCTCCTACACCATCGAAATCGACTCCAGTCGACCGCTCGCCCTGCGGATCGAGCCTGACGACCGCCCCCTGCGGCTGGTCCCGCCGCAGGACGCGCCGGCGGTGATCGGCGCCCTCCACGAGGAACACCGCGCCCGTCGCGCCGGGCGGGTCGGGCGCGACGACTTCTGGTGGCGTACGCACATCCTGCGGGAGAAGAGAGACGAGAACGAGGACCTCAGCCCGCCGCGCGTCGTCACGATCGGCGGCGGCCGGAACGGGGAACCGCCGGCCGGATACGTGCTGTACCGCACCCTGGGGTCCGACGACGACAACGGGACCCCCGGCGTCGTGTACGTCGAGGAGTTGGAGGCCGACTCGCCGGCCACGGCGGCGGCCCTGTGGCGCTACGTCGCCTCGATCGACCTGACGGACAAGGTCCGTGCCTGGGGACGCCCGGTGGATGACCCGCTGCTGCACTTCGCCGCCGACCGCGACCAGGTGCGGGTGGTCCAGGAGTTCGGCGCGCTGTGGCTGCGCCTGGTCGATGTGCCGGCCGCCCTGCGGGCCCGCGCGTGGGCCGCGCCTGCCGACCTGGTGCTGGACCTCACGGACGCCGGGGTGCCCGCCAACGCGGGTCGCTACCGCCTCACCGTCGCCCATTCCGGCGCCACCATCTCCCTTACGGACGACGCACCGGACCTCTCTCTGGACGTACGGGAGCTCGCCGCCTGCTACCTGGGCGGCACGGAACTGCGCCACCTGGTGGCGGCGGGCCTGGTGACCGAGCACACGCCCGGCGCCGCCTCGGCACTGGACGCGGCCCTCCGCACGCGAGAACTGCCGCACACGGCGGACGAGTTCTGACGAGTTCCGAGGCCGGGCAAGCGACGAAGTCGAAGTCCTGGTGCGTCACGGTGGGCACGTCCCGGTGATGTGACGCCTGCGGGCGCTCGTCGCCGCCCGCTGGACCTCACCGGTCACCCACTGGTGTCGCCGGCTCCCCGAATGCCATATGGCAACTGCCGGCCACCGGACACATCGGCCGGGCCCGTGGCGCGCCTCGGCGAGGGCGCAGGGCGCGCCACGGGCTCCTGACCTGCGCCAGAACTCAGTTGGGGCGCCGGGGAGCCGCACGGGCGGCAGCATAGGATGCGGGCATGGCTGACCCGGACCCCTCTGCCCCGACCGCCGACGCGCGGGATCCGGAACTCGGTTTCCCCCCTCCCGGCGAGGTGCTGCACCGGCTGCGTACGCAACGGGGAATGTCGCTGCGCCAGGTGGCGGCGGAGTGCGGACTGTCGGTGTCCTTCCTGGCCGCGCTGGAACGGGGCGAGACCGACATCGCGCTGGAGCGTCTGGGCCGTCTGGCCAAGGTCTTCGACCACGATGTCGGCTCGTTCCTCGGTTTCTGCCGAGGACGCGCCACCCCTTCCGTCTTTCCCCGGGAGGAGCAGGGTGTCCTGGAGCGGGCGCCCGGGGTCGTCTACCGGCTGCTGCGTTCTCCGGAGCTCGGATACCAGGTGGTCACGGGGGATTTCGCGCCCCGCAGCGGACTGACCGCGGAACTCCAGCACGAGGGCACGGACTTCATCACGGTCACCCAGGGCACGCTCGTGTGCCGGTACAACGGGGTGGATCACGTGCTGCGCGCCGGTGACTGCATCCAGTGGTCGGCGGGCCATCCGCACAGCTTCCGCAATGACACGGACGAGCCGGCGCAGATGGTCACCGTTCTCTTCTCCAGCCTGTACTGACCCGCTCCCGCGCCGACCGAATCGGTAGGGACTTCCGCTGCCGCCTCTATCGGCGTCAGGCCTCATGGCCCCTAATTTGCCGGTGAGCGGACGCCGATAGGGCTCTTGGGTGCCTGGGCTCTGCTCTCCCGCGCCCTGTCGCTATCGGTCGCGCCGCTCACTCCGACGCGTTCGGCCTGGCCATTTCGGCCCGGCCATTCGGCGGCCCAGCCCCTCGTTGTCAGGGCCGGAGCGTCCCGACGCCCCGATGTCCCAACATCCCAACGTCCCGATGTCCCCGTCACTCCACCCACGACGCGAACGCCGTATACGCACCCGCACCGAAGAGCACGAAACGTACCTCCTCCACCCGCGTGTCCGCGGCGCGCACGGTTTCCACCGCGATCCGGGCGCCGTCCTCCATGGGCCACCCGTAGATCCCCGTCGAGACGGCCGGGAAGGCGACCGTGCGGGCGCCTAGTTCGTCCGCGACGCGGAGCGACTCCCGGTAGCAGGAGGCCAGCAGCGGCGAGCGGTCCTCCTCGGGGGAGTAGCGCGGGCCGACGGTGTGGATCACCCAGCGGGCGGGGAGCCGGCCGGCCGTGGTGGCGACGGCGGCGCCGGTGGGCAGGCCACGTCCGTAGTGACCGGCGCGCAGCGCACGGCACTCCGCGAGGATGTCCGGGCCGCCGCGGCGGTGGATCGCGCCGTCCACTCCTCCTCCGCCGAGGAGTGAGGAGTTGGCGGCGTTGACGATGGCGTCCACCCGTTGTTCGGTGATGTCGCCGCGGACGAGGGTGAGCGAGGGGTGGGGCGGAGTCATGGGGTGGCCTCCCTCTGGCGCGTCGTCGTGGTTGGTCCGGGCGTCTGGGCCCGCCCTCCTCGCGGTGCGTACGGGGCAACGGCTCGGCGGCGCATACGAGCAACGGCCCGGGATTCCTCCCCGGGGCGGGTCATCGTCCCGTCCCCCGCCCGGAACGCAGGCGGCGCCACACCGCCCGCGCCGCGTGGTGGCCGGACATGCCGTGCACGCCGGGGCCCGGGGGCACGGCCTGGGAGCACAGGAAGACGGCCGGGTGGGCGGTGGTGTAGGGGACGCGGGAGAGTTTGGGGCGGATGACGAGGCGGAGGCCCTCGGCCGAGCCGGTGGCGATGTCGCCGCCGACGTAGTTGGCGTTGCGGGCGGCCAGTTCGGGCGGCCCGGCGACCGACCGCGCCAGCACCAGGTCGCGGAAGCCCGGCGCGAACCGCTCCAGTTGGCGCTCGATCACCTCGGTGGCGTCGCCCTCCCAGCCGTTGGGGACGTGGCCGTACGCCCAGAAGGTGTGCTTGCCCTCGGGGGCGCGGGTGTGGTCGAACAGGCTCGGCTGGGCGGTGATCAGGAACGGCACGGACGGGTCGCGGCCGTCCACCGCGGCGTGCAGCGCGGCGTCGATCTCGCCGAAGGTCGGGCCGATGTGGACGGTGCCGGCGCGGCGCGCCTCCGGCGACTTCCAGGGGACGGGGCCGGACAGCGCGTAGTCCACCTTGAAGGCGCTCGCGCCGTACCGCGTCCGGCGGTAGGCGTCGCCGAGCCCGGCGATCCGGGCCAGGGCGGTCGGTGAGGTGTCGAAGACGTACGCGCGGGCCGGGGGCAGGTCGTCCAGGCGCTTGACCTCGAAGCCGGTGTGGATCACGCCGCCGTGTGCCCGCAGCAGTCCGGCCAGCGCGTCCGGGATCGCCTGGGAGCCGCCGCGCGGCACGGGCCAGCCGTTGGCGTGGGCGGCCAGGGCGAACATCAGGGCGGCGCCGCCGGTGCCGAGGCTGCTGGTCGGGGCGATGACGTGGGCGGCCAGCCCGGCGAACAGGCCGCGCGCCTTCTCGTCCCGGAACCGGCGGACGAGCAGCCCGGCCGGCTGGATGGCGGACAGGCCGAAGCGCGCGAACATCACCGGATCGCGGGGCAGCCCGTTCCACTGGGTGCGCAGGAAGTCGGCCGCCAGGGTGTCCCACTTGCCGAGGAAGGGCGTGACCAGCCTGCGGTAGGCCCCGGCGTCGTGCGGGCCGAAGGACATGGCGGTCTCCCCGACCGACCGGGCCAGCACCGCCGCGGAACCGTCCGGAAAGGGGTGCGCCATCGGAATCTCCGGGTGCAGCCACCGCAGGCCGTACCGCTCCAAGGGCATGGCGGTGAAGGCGGGCGACCCTATGGCGAGCGGGTGGACGGCCGAGCAGGGGTCGTGCCGGAAGCCGGGGAGCGTCAGCTCTTCCGTGCGGGCGCCGCCGCCGATGGCCTCGCGGGCCTCGAAGACCTCGACGGTCATGCCGCGCCGGGCCAGCTCGACGGCGGCGGTCAGCCCGTTGGGTCCCGCCCCGATCACCACGGCATCGAGCACTCTCGGCACCTGCGCCACTCCCCTCGCGTCCGGTCCCCGTCCCTGGGGACTCGATCCCCGTCCCTGAGGATCAGTTGGCGGCTGCCAGCAGTCCGAGGATACGCCGGGCCGTCCCGGCGTCCCGGGCGGCGGCGAAGGGCAGCGCGTTGCCCCCCGATATGCGAAACGGCGTCCCGGCGACGGTGCCGCTCGCGCCGCCCGCCTCCTGGACGAGCAGCAGGCCGGCGGCGTGGTCCCAGGCGTTCTCCCAGCTGAACGCGAGGCCGTCGAGCCGTCCCTCGGCGACCGCCAGGTACTCCAGCCCGGCCGAGCCGCAGGGCCGGGGCGCGTACCCCTCGGTCTCCAGGGCGGCGAGCACCCGCTTCTCCTCGTCCGTGGTGAAGTCGAAGTGCGAGATCGCCACCTCCAGGACCGCGCCGGCGGCGGGCGAGCCGGAGCGCAGCGGCGCGCCGTTCAGCCGGGCGCCCCGGCCGCGGTGGGCGACCGCCATCAGGTCCAGCGCGGGGGCGTACGTCCAGGAGGAGAGCACCTCGCCGCGGTGCGCGAGCGCCACCAGCGTGGCGAAGCCGGGGTCGCCGTGCACGAACTGGCGGGTGCCGTCGACGGGGTCGACTATCCATACGGGAGCGTCGCCGCTCAGTGCGTCGAGGACGGTGGGGTCGGCGTGCACCGCTTCCTCGCCGACCACGACCGAGCCGGGGAGCAGCGCCGTCAGGGACACGGTGAGCCGTTCCTCGGCGAGGCGGTCGGCGGTGGTGACGAGGTCGTGCGGGCCGTTCTTCTGGACGACCTCGTCGTCGGCGAGCTGCCGGAAACGCGGGACGACCTCGGCGGCGACCGCCTCCCGTATCGCGGCCTCGACCGCCGCCGCGTCCACGGCCCGCGCCACGGCCTCGTGTCCGCCCGCCGGGCCCGTGCCGGTACCCGTCACCCCGTGCGCGCCGGTGGCGTCCACCGCGCGCGACTCGTCAGTTCCCGTCGTGTCTCCTGTGTCCATACATGTTGCCTCGATCATGCGTCCATCGAACCACGCGCCACTGACATCGAGCCTGGACGGGAGGTGAACAGCGGATTCCGGGGCGAGCGCGGGCGCGCGGGCGGCGTCGTACCGCGCGGGCGGGGTGTCGTGGGGTGTCTACGCATGCGGAGGGCGTCTACGTTTTTCTAGCCGCCGTGCGCGGGTGCGGCCCTCCGCCGGGACGGCGAGCGCGGGCCGTCGTACGAAGTGCCCGGGGCGGCCTGGCAAACCCCTGCGCACGCGCGTCCCAGCCGGTCCGGGAAGTCCCGCACCCGCTGCCCGATCTGCGGAATTCCCCTCTCCCATTCCCCAGGGAGGTTTAATTTTAAAGCGGAAGAAATTCCGTCAATACGGCACCGCATGCGGAGTTTTCCAGGGAGCGCCAGAGGGCCATCACACTGCTCACCGGTGGCTCGCATTATGGGCCTTGAGCGGTGGCCTCCTCTGCGTTTTCCAGCCCTCTCCCGTATCGCGTGAACGCATATCCTGGCAACGTTATAGGGATGAGATCCACGGCAAATACGGTCTGAATACAGAATTCCTCTTGATTGCCGCTTGTCCAGAGGTGATTCTGGCCTTCCTGCTTCGGTTCCACGGGGCGGGAGTACGCAAGCGATGACTCTGCTACGGAGGAGTTCGCATGGCATGGACGATCCCTGGCGGCACCATTGCGCCAGGAGTTACCCAGGAATTCACTTTCACCTTCTCGGGGGGTGCCGACGTCGGGCCGCAGTTCATCCAGGCCCGTCCGACCAGCAACAACGCCCTCCTCTACACCAACACGTTCGGCGAGGCGACCGGCGCCGCGGGGCAGCTCAGCTACCGGGCGACGCTCCGCAACGGCGGTGCCACCGTCGCCTCATACATCTGGCGCGGCGGAGGGGTGACCTGATCATGGCGAAAATCCAGGTACTGCTCGACGAGGCCGGCAACGTCCTGGGCACCACCCAGGTATCCGGCGCCGGTGAGGGCGAAGGCGCACCCGAGAGCGTCGGGGTCGTGCCCGGTCCCGGGCAGCGGGTGATCGAGACCGAAGTCGTCGAGCAGCTGTTGGAGGGCTCCCCGGCCTCGCTCCACGCCCACTTGAAGTCGCAGCTCACCGGCTGACGGTTCCCGGATGACGGGGCGTGACCCCACGTTCCGGCATCCACCGTGGCCGCGCACATCGGAATGCCCCGGCCCCCGCGAGGGACCGGGGCATTCCCCATCCGTGAGGCATTCCCCTCCCCGGGGCTTTCCTCCTGGCGCCGGGACGGGCCCTAAAAGGTCCCCGCTCAAAAGGCGTACCGAATGCGCAGCCACGGCGCATGAGCCGCCACCAGACCACGCAGCGTCTCGACGGCGGGCCCTTTGACTCCGGGCCGATATCGGACGTTCTCGCTCCCGTTCTCCGAGCGCTTGGCCTCCTGAATGCCCGGCTGCCAGAGCACCTCTTCGCCACGCGGATGCCAGCCCGTATTCACCTGGTGCAGTGCGCGGTTGTGGGTGAGCATGATGATTTCGACGGCCGCCTGTTCCTTCACCGCCGCCGGCAGGACGTCGTCCATCCGCCGCAGGAGATCGGCCCACGCTTCCCGCCAGCCCGGCCGCACCACCACGGGCGAGAAATTGAAGTGCACCTCGTACCCGGCCGCCACGAAGTCCGCCGCCGCCCCGATGCGCTCCTCGACCGGACTGGTCCGCAGGTCCAGCAGTCGCGCGTCCTGCGGCGGCATCAGCGAGAACCGGATGCGCGTGCGCCCGCGCGGATCGAGTCTCAGCAGGTCGGGATTGACGAATTTGGTGGCGAAGGACGCCTTGGCGGTCGGCCACTGACGGAAGGCACGCACGAGATCCGCCGTGTTGTCGCAGATCAGCGCGTCCACCGAGCAGTCCCCGTTCTCGCCGATGTCATAGACCCAGGCTTGCGGATCGCACTGGTTCGGTTCCGGCTTGGGCCCCAGTTTGGCGATATGGCGTCCGAGGTGGCCGATGACGCGATCGATGTTGGTGAAGACGGTGATCGGGTTGGCGTACCCCTTGCGGCGCGGCACGTAGCAGTACGCGCAGGCCAGGGCGCATCCGTTGGAAGGGCCCGGGGCGATCCAGTCGGCCGACCGGCCGTTGGGGCGGGTGGCGAGGGTCTTCTTCTCCCCCAGGACCAGCGTCCCACCCTTGACGCGCACCCACCGGCGAACATTCCCCTCATTGCCGTGGAGCTCCGGGATGCCCCAATGCGAGGGCACCTCGATACGCCGCACGTCGGGGAACCGGGCGAGGATCTCCCGGCCCCGCTCGGAGGCCGCGGCCCCCGGTTCGGCGTAGATCTCCCGGATGGGGAGCAGCCGGGCCGCCTCGGGACCGTCCCGGAACATCGCCTCCGACGGCCCGGCGCCCTGCCCCGGCAGCACGTCCGACCAGCCGAAAAGGGCCTCCTGGGCGGCGTCGGGGGAGCCGCCGCCGGGGGCGGGAGAGGGGCGGTGCATGAGAACTCCGAGGCCGGGGGCGGTGCGCCGTGTGCGGTGGGTGGTCGCGGGGCACGCCGGGTGCGGGACGAGGCCGCCGAGGACGACGCGGCCTTCTTCTACTGTATGGCGACGCGGAAGAAAGCAGTCCTCTCGCCCCAAAAGCGGCTTTCCCCACTTTCCTTACTTCCTCCGGCGGTGTGCGCAAGCTCCCCGACTCCCTCACGCTCCCCCGCGCCACCTCGCCCTCCCGCTCCCCGCACCGCTCCCGCACGTCCGGACGAGGCGCCTACCGCCCCACCGCGTACCCCTGCATGCCGCGCGGATTGGCCGCGGAGGACAGCACGCCCGTCTCCGGGTCCCGGGCCACCGCGCACAACCGGCCCTCCGACCACGGGCCGCCGACGGTCACCCGGTGTCCGCGGCGCCGCAGGTCCGCGACGATCGCGGCGTCGAGCCGGGACTCGACGGTGACCCCGCCGGGCCGCATCACCCGCGGGAAGAACGAGCCGGGAAAGGACTCCTGGTGCCAGTTCGGGGCGTCGATGGCGCCCTGAAGATCGAGGCCGCCCCGCACCATGGGGCGCAACGCGACGGCCAGGAAGAAGTGCAATTGCCACTGGTCCTGCTGGTCGCCCCCGGGGGTGCCGAAGGCCATGACCGGCACGCCGTCGCGCAGGGCGAGCGACGGCGTGAGGGTGGTGCGCGGGCGGCGGCCGGGGGTCAGGGAGTTGGGCAGCCCCTCCTCCAGCCACGCCATCTGGAGCCGCGTCCCGAGGGGAAAGCCGAGGCCCGGAACGACCGGGTTGGACTGGAGCCAGCCCCCGGACGGCGTGGCCGAGACCATGTTGCCCCAGCGGTCCACGATGTCGATGTGGCAGGTGTCACCGCGAGTGGCCCCACTGCGGTCGACCTCAGGGGCGACGACGGGCGGCTCGGACGGGGCGACGACGGACGGCTCGGCCACCTCCTCCCCCGCTCCGCCGCTCTCCCCCCGGCCCGCGGGGACGCTCACCGCCGCCCCGTTCCGGGCCACGGTCGGCTCCCCCGCGCCCGGGGCCGTGGCCCCCACACCGCCCCCGCCCCCCGCGACCGCCAGCGTGTGCGCGCTCAGCCGGGGCACGCGCCCGTCCGGCCGGCCGGGGCGCAGTTCGTAGGACGCGTCCGGCCCGATCAGCGCCCGGCGGCCGGCGTTGTACTCCGTGCCGAGCAAGGTCCCCAACGGCACCTCGGCGGCGTCCCCGTACCACGCCTCGCGGTCCGCCATGGCGAGCTTGCCGCCCTCGACGAGCAGGTGGACGTACTCCGCCGAACCGTAGGCGGGCAGTTCCGCCGGCAGCAGCGCGAGCTGCTGGAGCAGCACCGGTCCCTGCGACCAGGGGCCTGCCTTGGCCACGGTCCAGCCGTTCCAGTCGTAGGTGACCGGGTCCTCGTACGTGGCCCTGAAGGCCGCGAGATCGTCACCGGTCAGCGTGCCCGCGTGGCGTTCCCCGGAGGTGTCCATGGCGGGGCGGGCGGCAAAAGCGGCGAGCGCCTCCCCGATGAAGCCCTCGCGCCACACCCGCCGGGCGGCGTCGATCTGTCCCTCACGGTCCGCCGACGCGGCCCGCGCCTCCTTGATCAGGCGGGTCCAGGTGGCGGCCAGCGCCGGGTTCTTCAGGAGGCCGCCCGGCGCGACGGCCTTCCCCCGGGGAAGGTAGACCTCGGCGGAGGAGGTCCATTCGTCCTCGAACAGCGCGCGGACCGTCTCCACGGTCGCGCCGACCCCCTCGACGGCCGGGTGCCCGTCCCGCGCGTACCCGATGGCGTACTTCAGGACGTCGGCGAGCGACTTGGTGCCGTAGTCGCGCAGCAGCACCATCCACGCGTCGAACGCGCCCGGGACGGCGGCGGCGAGCGGCCCGGTGCCGGGGACGAGGTCGAGCCCCAGCGCGGTGTAGTGCGCCACGGTCGCGCCGGCCGGGGCCGGGCCCTGCCCGCACAGGACGCGCACCCCGCCGTCCGCCGGCGCCAGCAGGATCGGCACCTCGCCCGCCGGGCCGTTCAGATGCGGCTCGACCACGTGCAGTACGAACCCGGCCGCCACGGCGGCGTCATAGGCGTTGCCGCCGTCTTCCAGGACGGCCATCGCGCACTGGGAGGCCAGCCAGTGCGTGGTGGAGGCCATGCCGAACGTGCCTTGCAGGGTCGGGCGGGTGGTGAACACGGGGTGGGTTCCTCCTCGGTCCTGGGCGGCGGCTCCGCGGCGCGGGAAGGTGGCACGGGCCGTGGCGCGCGGGGCGGACGCCCCGGGCCCGTGGTCCGCATCCCGGCCTTGCGGTCCGGGGATCGTACGTACCGGCCGGTGCGGGAGGGAAGATCCAGTCGGAACGAGAGGGAGGACCCGGCCGGGCGGTGACGGTGCATCAGCGATGCGGACGAGGATCGCGCCGGGCGGCGGCCTCGGGGACCCTCACCCCACCGCGTCCTCGATCACCATCGCCACATAGTCCGTGACGGCCCGCCGACGCCGGAAGGCCGTGCGGAAGCGGGATGGGCCGGGCTCGCCCCGGCGCAGCCGCAGCGCCTCGGCGAGGACGGGCTCCCAGGTGTCACCGAAGGTCTTGAGGGCGTACGCCCCGGCGCCTCCCTTGGAGGTGATCTCCCCGGTCGCGATCGTGTAGTGGAGACGGCTGACGCCGAGCACCCCCCACTCGGCGGCCCAGCTCCCGGTTCGGGAACGCGTACGCCAAGCGCCGCGGCCACCGTCCGGTCCGGCCGAGTGGCTTTCCGGCGCTATCGGCGACCCGAAAGAGCAGAGAACATCGGGGAGTCCGGAATAACCTCGCGTTCCGCGCCCAATCGTCCGCTTACTCCGTCCCACTCCCGGAAGTGAGGCCGGAGAAAGGAATTCCTTCGACCGCGTTACCGTAGAAGCGGTTCATGGCAACGGAGGCATATATGCACGGCGAGTACAAGGTTCCCGGCGGCAAGCTCGTCGTGGTCGACCTGGAGAACCAGGACGGCGTCCTGCGCGATGTCCGGGTGGCGGGTGACTTCTTCCTGGAGCCCGACGAGGCCATCACCGCCATCAACCAGGCGCTCGAAGGCGCCTCCGCCGACACCGACGCCGCCGGGCTCGCCGCCCGCGTCGAGGCGTCCCTGCCCGAGGGCACCGTCATGTACGGCATCACGGCCGAGGGTGTCGCCGTCGCCGTACGACGGGCCCTGGCCCAGGCCACGGACTGGACCGACTACGACTGGCAGCTCATCCACGAGCCCCCGCAGACCCCCGCCCTCCACATGGCCCTGGACGAAGTCCTCACCGCCGAGGTCGCCGCGGGCCGCCGCCCGCCGACCCTGCGCGTGTGGGAATGGGGCGCCCCCGCCGTGATCATCGGCAGCTTCCAGTCCCTCCGCAACGAGGTCGACCCCGAAGGCGCAGCCCGCCACGACGTCACCGTCGTCCGCCGCATCTCCGGAGGGGGTGCCATGTTCGTGGAGGCGGGAAATACCATCACCTATTCGCTTTCGGTTCCGGCTTCCCTCGTTTCCGGTCTTTCCTTCGCCGATTCCTACGCCTACCTCGACGACTGGGTCCTCGCCGCCCTCGGCGACATGGGTATCAAGGCCTGGTACCAGCCTCTCAACGACATCGCGACAGAGGTCGGCAAGATCGCCGGCGCTGCCCAGAAGCGCATGGTCGGCCCGGGCGGTACGTCCGGCGCCGTTCTGCACCACGTCACCATGAGCTACGACATCGACGCCGACAAGATGCTGGACGTCCTGCGCATCGGCAAGGAGAAGATGTCCGACAAGGGCACCAAGTCCGCCAAAAAGCGCGTCGACCCCCTTCGCCGCCAGACCGGCCTCCCCCGCGAAGCCGTCATCGACCGAATGATCACTTCCTTCCGCAACCGCTACGGGCTGACGGTGGGCCAGGTCACGCCGGAGGAGATGGCCCGCGCCGAGGAACTGGCCGCCACGAAGTACAGCAGCCAGGAGTGGACTGCCCGCGTGCCGTAAGGCGGGGGTCATGCCCCGGCCTGCGCACCGTCCGCACCACACCTACGGCAGCCGTCTGCGGACTGCGGACTGCGGGCTCGTCATCTGCGGCATCGGTCCGCGGAGCACGGCCGACGGGTCCGCGAACCGCATCGTGACCGCCCAGCCGGGGTCCACCCGGTCCAGGGTCTCCGCGAGCGAAGCCGCCGTCGGGGAACCCGGCTTCCGAGTAGGTGGCGATACCACTGCTGCCGGGCTTGTCCGCCACCGCGACCGGGTCCAGGCCAGGTCGGGCTCCGCCGGCATGAGCCGGGCCACCAGATCCGGATGACGGTCGGCCGGCACGATGGCCACCGCGCCGCCCATGCTGTGCCCGATGACACCGGCCCGGGTCGCCCCGGCCGTGCGCAGGGCGGTGGCCGGCGCGTCGGCGTGGGACTCCAGGCCGTAGTCAGCCGTAGGGCGGCCGGGGCCACCATCTGCGGGAAGGCGGCCCCGTGCTCATGCCAGCGCCGGGATCACCACATCCCCGTACGCGTCGATGGTCGACTCCTTCGCGTCGTGCATCGCGTACAGCGCGAACTGGTCCACCCCCAGATCACGCAGGGCGCGCAGCTTGCGGATGTGTTCCTCGGCGGGGCCCAGGAGGCAGAAGCGGTCCACGATCTCGTCGGGCACGAAGGCGGTGTCCGGGTTGCCGGCGCGGCCGTGGTGCGCGTAGTCGTAGCCCTGCCGGGCCTTGATGTACGAGGTCAGCGCCTCGGGGACGACGTCGGAGTGCTCGCCGTAGCGGCTCACCAGGTCGGCGACGTGGTTGCCGACCATGCCGCCGAACCAGCGGCACTGCTCCCGCGCGTGGGCGAGGTCCTCGCCCACGTACGCGGGGGCCGCCACGCACACCGTCACCGCGTCCGGGTCGCGACCGGCGTCGGCCGCGGCCTTGCGGACGGCCTTGACCATCCACTCGGTCAGGAACGGGTCGGCGAGCTGGAGGATGAAGCCGTCCGCCAGCTCGCCGGTCATCGCGAGCGCCTTGGGCCCGTACGCGGCCATCCAGACGGGGAGCCGACCGTCGCGCACCCAGGGGATGCGCAGCGTACGGCCGCCGATCTCGGTCTCCCGGCCCTCGGCGAGGTCGCGGATGACCCGGATCGCCTCTCCGACCTGGGCGAGCGTGGTCGGGCGGCGGCCCGCCACCCGCTGCGCGGAGTCGCCGCGGCCGATGCCGCAGACCGTGCGGTTGCCGTACATCTCGTTGAGGGTGGCGAAGGTGGAGGCGGTGACTTCGAGGGCGCGGGTGGCGGGGTTGGTGACCATCGGGCCGACGATCAGGCGGTCGGTGTGTTCCAGGATGCGGCCGTGGATGACGAACGGTTCCTGCCACAGCACGGACGAGTCGAAGGTCCAGCCGTAGCGGAAGCCCTGGCGTTCGGCCCGGCGCATCAGGCCGACGACGGCCGATCCGGGCGGGTCGGTCTGCAGCACCACTCCGAAGTCCACGGCGACTTCCCTCCCTGTCGGTGTACGGGATCGGTGACCGGCGACGCCCCACGCGCCCGCGGGGCCCTACCCGGCGTACTGGCACAGCCCCCGCGGTACGTACTGCCCGTGTCCGGCGCGTCCGGTGAACTGCCCGGCGTCGACGACGACCTCGCCCCGGGAGAGGACGGTCTCGACCCGGCCTGTGATCTCTTTGCCCTCGTACGCCGAGTAGTCGACGTTCATGTGGTGGGTCTCGGCGGACAGGACGTGGCGGGCGGCGGGATCGTAGACGACCAGGTCGGCGTCCGAACCGGGGGCGATGGTGCCCTTCTTGGGGTAGAGGCCGAACATCCGGGCCGGGGCGGCGCAGGCCAGCTCGATCCAGCGGCGGCGGCTGATGTGACCGTCCAGGACGGCCTGGTGGAGCAGGTCCATGCGGTGCTCGACGCCGGGCAGCCCGTTGGGGATCTTGGAGAAGTCGCCGCGGCCGAGTTCCTTCTGCCCCCGGAAGCAGAAGGGGCAGTGGTCGGTGGAGACGACCTGGAGGTCGTCGGTGCGCAGGCCCCGCCACAGGGCCGCCTGGTGTTCGCGGGGGCGCAGCGGCGTGCTGCACACGTACTTGGCGCCCTCGAAATCCGGCTCGGCGAGGTTGTCGGTGGACAGGAACAGGTACTGCGGACAGGTCTCGCCGAAGACGGGCAGCCCCATGTCCCGGGCGCGGGCGAGCTCGGCGACGGCCTCCTCGGCGGAGACGTGCACGACGTACAGCGGCGCGCCCGCGACCCGGGCGAGCTGGATCGTCCGGTGGGTGGCCTCGGCTTCGAGCAGGACGTGCCGCACCTCGCCGTGGTACCGGGGGTCGGTACGGCCTTCGGCCAGCGCCTGTTCCACCAGGACGTCGATGGCGAGGCCGTTCTCGGCGTGCATCATGATCAGACCGCCGTTGCCGGCGGCCTGCTGGAGGGCGCGCAGGATCTGTCCGTCGTCGCTGTAGAGCACGCCGGGGTAAGCGCTGAAGAGTTTGAACGAGGTGATGCCCTCCTCCACCAGGAGGTCCATCTCCTTGAGCGAGTGCGGGTTCACGTCCGACATGATCATGTGGAACGCGTAGTCGACGGCGCACTGCGCGTCGGCCTTGGCGTGCCACCGGTCCAGCCCCTCGCGCAGCGCCTGGCCGCGCGCCTGGACGGCGAAGTCGATCAACGTCGTCGTGCCGCCCCAGGCGGCGGCGCGGGTGCCGGTCTCGAAGGTGTCGGAGGAGTACGTGCCCCCGAAGGGGAAGTCCAGGTGCGTGTGCGCGTCCACGCCGCCCGGGATGACGTACTTGCCGGTGGCGTCGAACGTGCGGGCCGCGCCGCCGCGCCAGCCCTCCGCGTACTCGCTGCCGTGCGCCGCGAGGGCCACCACGCGCCCGTCCTCCACCAGGACGTCGGCGTGGATCTCGTCGGCCGCGGTGATGACCAGCCCGCCCCGGATGACCGTACGGCTCATCTTCCCAGCTCCCTTCGCGCCCTCGGCGCCGGTGACACCGGAGCGTCACCAGGGAGCCGGCCGCCGCCCCGCACCCGGCCGGTCCGCTGCCCGCGGCGCCGCGTCACCGACCGCTCCTCCAGGGGCGGTCGCGGGGAACATCGACCGTAGAAGCACGTCAGCCGGCTGGCAATAGGGCGGCGTACGGGGAGCACGGAGGTCAGCCGCCTCGCCGGCCGCCCTCGTCGTCCATGCCCTCCCGGGCGTTCTCCTCCGCGGACTTCTGCGCGGAATCACCGGTGGTCTGCGGGTCGCCGCCGACGAAGTACTTCTTGCCGCGGGCGTTCCGGCGGGGGTGCTCCATGTCCTCCACGTCCCGCAGTTCCGCGTTCTCGAATTCGTCCAGCACCTCGTCGAAGACGCCTTCGTTCTTCTTCTTGGGAGGAGTCACGCGGGTCCTTTCCGGCGGGTTGTCAGGGGTTTGCCGGGTGTTTGTCGGGGGTGGTTTCGGCGGCCGGGTCCGTCCGCGCGCGTACCGGCGCTGTCCGTGCGCGCACCGGATCTCCGGGCCTCTCGTCAGCCCTTGCCGACCGCCTTCGCCAGTTCGTCCTTCGTCATCGACGAACGGCCTTTGACACGCTTCTTCTTGGCCTCCTCGTAAAGCTGATCGCGGGTCGGGCCGTGGGCGCCGTGGCCGGAACGCTGGCCGCCGCGCTTGTACGAGGACATGTCCTGCGTCGAAGTACGGCTGGCGGTCTTGGACTCGCCGCTGCGCGCGCGTTCCTTGTTCACGGTGCGGGCCGCGATCTCCTTCGCGCGCGGCTCGCCGCGGCTTTCCTCGCTCTGCTTGATCTTCTCGTACTGCCGCTCACGCTTGGCGTTGGAACCGCTGGGCATGGTGACGTGCTCCTTCGATCGAACGGGCCGGGAAGACGGAAGGACCCGGGAAGCCTGGGAATGCCCTGAGGACCCGGAAACCCGGGAATGCCGGGGAGAGCCCGGTAAAGGGGTCACCGGCCCGGTGTGTCGTTGTTTCCATCGGATATGTCGTCGGATATCGCGTCGGATATGGCATCGGCTATGCCCTGGCGTCCGCCTTGGCGGTGCGCCGGGTGGTGCGCGGCGGGCGCGGGCGGGCCCGGCGACGTCTTGGACAGTCGCCGTACGACCGTGAGCGCCGCGTCGGGCGGCTCCCCCATCGCGTGCCGCGGGCGGCCGGCGGGCCGTGCCTCACCGCCGTACCCGGGGCGGTGCGCGCACGCACTGCGGGCGCCCACCGCGGTCAGCGCGGCGCCGCCGAGCCGGGACCGCCGATGGCGGGAGCGGCGGGCGGGGATGGCCCCGAGCGCCTTGTCGGCGACGCGGCGGCCGGGAGGCAGCATCAGGTCCTCGTACCGGCCCAGAGCGATCAGCAGGGCGAACATCACCAGGGGAACCAGCACGGCAAGGGCCGGCATGTGCGTGTCCCTTCCGTTGACTACCCGGGCGTTGCTCCGGCGGAGCAGGACGGCTGCCTTTTCGGGTCACCCGGTGCGCTGGGCACAAACATGTCCGGCCATGGTCATTTCGATCAGTGCGCTGGAGCCGGGCCCGACCCCCGGACCCACCCCCTCCGGACGCACGCCCGCCCCGCGCGCTCATCACTTCGGGCCGCGTCGGAGTCCCCGTTTCCGCCCTGTCCGGATGCCCGCCCCGCATGCCGCCCGATCACCGTGCCGCCGGTTTTCCCGTGGCCGCCGAGGGCACCCGATCAGCGCACCAGTGGCCCTTTCCGGAGGCTTCTCATGCACAAGGACCAGCACCAACAGGAACAGCGGGATCCGACCACACGCTATCCGCGTCCCGAATTCCCCCAGCAGGACCAGCCGCATCCGGGCCGCACCGACCGGATGGATCCACGGCCCGATCACGGCGAGAGTTCCTACGAGGGCCACGGCCTGTTGCGGGACAAGCGGACCGTCATCACCGGCGGCGATTCGGGCATCGGGCGAGCGGTGGCGGTGGCGTTCGCCAGGGAAGGCGCGGACGTACTGTTCAGCCATTTGGACGAGGAAAAGGACGACGCGCGGGAAACCGTCCGCCTGGTCGAGGAAGCGGGCCGCCGCGCGGTCGCCGTCTCCTGCGACAACCGCGAGGAATCGGAATGCCGGAGCCTGGTGGACCGCGCGGTGCGGGAATTCGGCCGGATCGACGTCCTGGTGAACAACGCGGCCTATCAAATGGTCCAGTCGGAGGGAATCGAGGGCATCAGCACCGAGCAGTTCGACCGGGTGCTGCGGACGAACCTGTACGGCATGTTCTGGCTCTGCAAGATGGCGCTGCCGCACATTCCGGCAGGGGGCAGCATCATCAACACGACATCGGTCCAGGCGTATCAGCCGTCCCCGCAGCTGCTGGATTACGCGACCACCAAGGGCGGCATCGTCACCTTCACCCAGGGCCTGGCCCAAGGGGTGGCGGACCGCGGGATCCGGGTCAACGCGGTCGCCCCCGGGCCGGTGTGGACCCCGCTCATCCCGTCGACCATGCCCGAGACCTCGCAGTTCGGCGCGGACACCCCCTTGGGGCGGGCCGCCCAGCCGGCCGAGATGGCACCGGCCTACGTGTTCCTGGCCTCGCCACAGGCGAGCTACATCACCGCCGAGGTCGTCAACGCCACCGGTGGTACGCCGCTCCCGTAGGGCGGTGCGATAAACGCCGCTCCCGTAGGACGGCGCGTCGAACGCCGCTCCCATAGGGCGGTGGTCGAACGCCGCTCCCTTAAGCCCGCAGGGCGGCACCCAGAGGTGCCCCGGAGGCTCCGGAGGACCCCGCGTCGCGCGCACGCCGGAAGGCGCCCGGCGAGGGGCCCCGGCCCGTAACCCGAGAGAGCAGGGGACGACCCATGGCCCACAGCGCAGACCTGCCCGAGAACGCCCAGTCGTACTGGATGGCCACCTCGGACCGCACGTCCTACCCGCCGCTGGGCGGCCCGCTGGACATCGACGTGGCGGTGATCGGCGGCGGGATGGCGGGCCTGAGCACGGCGTGGGAGCTGACGCGGACCGGCCGTTCGGTGGCGGTGCTGGAGGCGGACCGCATCGCCGCCGCGGTCACCGGCCACACCACCGCCAAGGTCTCCGCGCTGCACACCGCCGTCTACGACCGGCTGCGGCGCACCCGGGGGCCGGACGGGGCGTGCCACTACGCGCGCTCGCAGCAGGAGGCCGTGGAGCGGATCGCCGAGATCGCCGCCGAACTGGACATCGCCTGCGACCTGGAGCGCCTGCCCGCCTTCACGTACGCGACGGACCCCGGGCGCGCGGCCTCCCTGCGGGCCGAGGCGCACGCGGCGCGGGAGGCGGGGCTGCCGGCCTCCTACGTCCAGGAGACCGGGCTGCCCTTCCCGGTGGCGGGCGCCGTCCGGGTCGAGAACCAGGCGCAGTTCCACCCCCGCGCCTACCTCCTGGGGCTCGCCGAGGGGCTGCTGGCGCGCGGCGCCGCGATCCACGAACGCACCCGCGTCACCGGCCTCACCGAAGGCTCCCCCTGCCGCCTCACCACCGCCTCCGGGTACACCGTCACCGCCCGGGACGTCGTCATCGCCACGCACTACCCGGTCTTCGACCGCGCGTTGCTGTTCGCCCGGCTGTCGCCGCGCCGGGAACTCGTCGTCGCCGGTCCGGTCCCGGCCGACCGCGACCCCGGCGGCATGTACATCACCGAGGAGGGCGCCAAGCGCTCGGTGCGCACCGCCCCGTACGGCCCCGGAGACGGAGAGCGGCTTCTGATCGTCACCGGTGAGAGCTACAAACCCGGCACCGAGGACAGCGACGATCTGTACGAGCGGCTGACCGCCTGGACCCGTCGCCACTTCCCCGACGCCCGGCTCGCCTACCGCTGGTCCGCGCAGGACAACGACTCCACCGACACCGTCCCCCTCGTCGGCCCGTTCCACGCCGCCGCCCGGCACACCTACGTCGCGACCGGCTTCGGCGGCTGGGGCCTCAGCGGCGGCGCCATGGCGGGACGCCTGCTGACCGATCTCATCCGGGGCAAGCAGCCGCCGTGGGCCGGGCTGTACGACCCGCGCCGGCTGCGCAGCACGCTGCGTGAGGCACCGGCCTTCCTGAAGCACCAGGCCCAGGTGGCGCGGCACTTCGTCGGCGACCGGCTGGGCCCCGCCGGCTCCGCCGCGCGCGTCGCCCCGGGCACGGGCGCGGTCGTCCGGGAGGGCGCCCGCCACTGGGCCGTCTACCGGGACGAGGACGGCACGGCGCACGAGGTGTCGGCGCGCTGCACCCACCTGGGGTGCCTGATCGCGTTCAACCCGGGCGAGAAGACGTGGGAATGCCCCTGCCACGGCTCCCGCTTCGACACCGACGGCCGGGTCCTTCAGGGGCCCGCGAACCGTCCTTTGGAGCGGCGGTCGCCAGAGCGGCGGTCGCCGGGGAGCGCGTCGGGGAACGCGTAGGGGCTCCCGGCAGATGCGGCGGTAGGCGTTTCAAGGGAAGGCTTCAAGGCGGCAGGAGGGCTCGGCCCTCCTGCCGATCACTTCCTGCCGCTCACTGCGGATCGCTGAAGGGCTCAGCCCTCCTCCGGACCGCCGTCCCTGCCCGGCGTCCGCCCGGAGCCCCTGCGGACCTCCGCGTCGCGCTCCGGACGGAGGTCCAGCATCTCGATCAGCAGCGCGAGGTCCTCGGCGTCCTGCGCGTGCTGGGCCACCGCCAGCCGGGCGCGCTGCCGTTCGTCCCGCGCCCAGGCGTCGTCCGTCTGGTCCGCTCCCTCACCGGTGGCGCCCCCGGTTCCGCTCGGCGGATCGGGCACCCCGGCGGGCGGACCGTGTCTCTCCTTCACGCTTCCATTGTCCGCCGCCCTCCGAGGAGCCCGCCTGCCGGGCCACCCGCGACGCCGGGCAAGGGGCGCCGGACGGGTGCGGGGTGAGGCGGGGAGCGGATCCCGCCGCGTCCGAACGGAGCCGTCCGGCGGCGGGGGTCCGCTCCCGCCGCCGGACGCTCCGGCGTACCGGCTCTAGCGGGACCGCAGCATCAGGTCCACTTCCTTCTCCTGGTCCCCCGCCGTGGCTCCCCGGTCCTCCACGCGGAACATCTCGCCCAGCTTGCGCGTCACGCAGTCCACGGCCTGGTCGCCGCCCTGGAGCTGGGCGCGGACGGAGCCGTCCAGGGAAGCGGGTGCCGCGCTCCCCCGCTCCTGTGACACGTCGAACTCGGTGCTCCAGATGGTGGGGTGGCCGCCGGGCACGTCCTTGGGGCGGTCGGACGGGTCGCGGTCGCAGGGGTAGACGTCGCCCAGCGCGTGGAAGACGGCATCGGCGTCCGCCGCCGTGCCTTCGCTGAGCTGCACCATGACGCGGGCGGCGGCGGACTGCTGCGGGCTGGGGGCCATGAGCCTTCTCCTTCGTCGTTCGGGTTCGGGTTCGGGTTCGGGTTCGGGTTCGGCTGGTGAGGTGGTCGGGTTCTCGGTGGGAGGGCCGGGTACGCGGATCGGGGTGCGCGCGGGGCGGGGAACCGCTCGCGGAAGGCCGTCGGAAGGGGCGGCGGACCTCACGGGTACCCTGCCTGGCCCCCGCCATATCCGCCCGGATCACACCCGGATCATGACGTCGGCCACGTGGTCCACACCCCGCCGCCGGGCGGCCCCCGGCACGGCCGCCGCCGTGTCACCCCGTAGAGCGAACAGGCCGGAACCCCCGTCGTGCCCGTGCCGGTCCGTGGCACGCTGACCCCCATGGACGAGCCTCTGGCCGACTGGGCGCGGCGGCGCCAGGAGCGGCGTGAACGGCACATCGGACGGCTGCGCGCGATCCCCCTCGCCCCCGGGGCGCGCGGAGCGCACGTGCACCCCCAGGCTCCGCGCATGATCGTGGAGTGGACGGGCGAGCAGTGGACGCCGGTCCAGGTCGTCGCCGACCTCGCGGCGGCGCGCGAAGTGCTCGACGCGCCGCGGCGTCCGGTCCCGCGGCCGTCCGATTCGGAGACGCGGCTGGACGACGGCCCGGGCCCGGGCCGTCACCGCAGGCCCGCCGTCTGACCCCTCCCCCACGTCGTCCGTCAGCGCTCCTTTTCGCTCCGCACAGCTCCTTTCCGCCCTCGCGTCCCCGGCTCGTCACCTGCTTTCTCACCGCCTCCGCTCGTCCGGCGCCGGCGCCGCGCTTCCGCTCATTCGACGGCGGCCTTCCTTCGCCCTTTTCGGCGTGCGGGCAGGCGTGCGGGCACACGCTTCCCCGTCATTCGGTGACGCTGCGAAGTCAGTCAATTGGCCGCGTCGGGCCCAAAGTCCTGGAATCCGCGTGACCGACGGCCGTAATCGGCGCGGACAGGCAAATGCGGGTCATCCTCCGGATGCCCGACGTACGTGACGTGGCTAACATCGAAGGCAGGAGGCGTTGGAACCCGCGTTTCCTCCCGTTATTTCGCCGGGACAGCGGGCAGCGCGCCATCGCCCGCGCGGACGTCCCTCGCCCCGGATGGCCCGCACGGACCGGGCCCGGGGAACGGGTAACCGGTCGTGCGACCCGGAAACCCCGGACTTCCTCCACACGAATTCTGGCTTCACACCCCAGTCGGGAAAGCGAACCACCTATGACCACCACCATTGCTCCGGCCGTCAACCGCTGGCGCGGTTCCGACGAGATTCCGGAGACCGAGGCGGCTTTCCAGCGGTTGGCGGGCCTGCCCGACGGGCCGGAGCGGCGCCGTCTGCGCGAGGAGCTGACCTGCGCCTGGTTGCCGCTCGCGCAACGGCTGGCGCTGCGTTTCCGCGACCGCGGGGAAAGCCTGGACGATCTCAAGCAGGTGGCGGCGCTGGGCCTGGTGAAGGCCGTGGACCATTACGACCCCGAGCGCGGTGACGCGTTCGCCAGTTATGCCGTACCGACGGTCGTCGGGGAGATCAAGCGGCATTTCCGCGACCACACCTGGGGCGTCCACGTTCCCCGCCGCGTACAGGAATTGCGGGCCAAGGTGCGCCTTTCCGTCAAGGAACTGGCCACCACCGCCGACGACCGCGCGCCGTCCGTCGGCGCCATCGCGGCGCATTCCGGACTGTCCGAGGAAGACGTCCTGTTGGGGCTGGAGGCCCTGGAAAGCTACCGGTCCCTTTCCCTGGAGGCGGAGCGCCCGGGGAGCGACGACGGATTCAGCCTGTACGGGAGTCTCGGCGAGCCGGAACCCGCTTACGAGACGGTCACCGAGCGGGAAGCGGTCAAGACGTACATGCGCCGGCTTCCGGAGCGTGAACGGCGCATTCTCTATCTCCGGTTCTTCTGCGACATGACGCAGAGCAGCATCGGCGAAGAACTCGGCCTTTCGCAGATGCACGTGTGCCGCATCATCCGGCGGACCTGCGACCAGATCCGCGAACAGGTCGAAGCGCCGGCCGAGACGGAAACGGACGACTCCCGGCGTCCGGCGGCGGTGTGAGCGGGCCGGTGTGCCCGTCGGCCCCGTGGCCACCGGCCCCTTGTGGAAACCCTTGGTTGGAGGAGAGTGACGACGATGCTGAGCCCTGACAAGAACGTGGTACGCGACCTCATATCGACCCACCGCGAGCTGCGGGAACACGTCCGTTCCCATCCCGGCGACACCGATCGACGGCGCCGGCTGGAGGATTCGTCCTACACCCTGTGCGTGATCATGGGCGAGCGCAGTGTCGGGGACGCGATGGACGCGGCCGAGCGGCACGTGCACCAGCCGGAGGGCGGGCTCACCGCTCCCCCGGCCCAGGGCGGCCGGACGGCTAAGGCACAACCGAACTGACCGGCGGCCCGCCCGATACGAGCACGGCCGAGTACAGCCCCTACAGCGCCGGAAGGCGACCGGATGGCCCCCGCCCCACCGGCGGTTCCGTCACCGGTCGCCTTTCCTGCCCACGCCGACCAGCGCCCGGCGCGGGATCATGAACCGCCACACCGCCGCGTCCTGGTCGTAGGCGGTGGTGCTCTCCAGCACCGTGCCGTCGTCGTTCGGGTAGCGGAAGATCGCGCGGGCCTGTTCCACCGCCCACAGGAACGCGGCCTGGTCGCCGAGCGCGTCCTGGGCCTTGCGCAGGCCGTACATGTTGACCAGGTACTCGCCGAGGCGGAGCTCCGCCTCTTCGGCCGTTTCCCCGGTGGAGGTGTACGGATCGTCGATCTCCAGGACCTCGTACGTGGCGTACCCGGCCTTGGCCAGGTGGCCACGGATCTCCTCCGGGGTGTAGTGCGCGTACTGGTGGCCCGTGAGCGAATGGCGGTCCACGACCTGGGCGAACCAGCG
The DNA here is from genome assembly GCF_040611095.1 of Streptomyces sp. NPDC003077. Classification (NCBI taxonomy): domain Bacteria; kingdom Bacillati; phylum Actinomycetota; class Actinomycetes; order Kitasatosporales; family Streptomycetaceae; genus Streptomyces; species Streptomyces sp. NPDC003077. The sequence continues at coordinate 60,875 of NZ_JBEXNM010000005.1, forward strand.
GTCCACCGGGGAACCGACCTGGAAGTCGTGCAGCACGAACGTGCCGCGCGGGCGCAGCACCCGGTGGGCCTCCATGGAGACGCCGAGCCGGTCGCCCGGGGCGATGTGGTGGGCGCCGTAGGCGAGCAGCACCGCGTCCACCGACTCGGGGCGGAACAGCAGCCGTTCGGCGCGCTGGAGCAGGGCCGGGACGCCGCTCGCCCACGCCGCTTCGATCATGTGCGGGGAGGCGTCGCAGGTGATGATGTCCAGGTCCCTGATGTCCAGCAGCGCGGCCACCCGCCACAGGAGGCCGTCGCCGCCCAGCAGGTCCAAGACGGCGCGGCGGTCCGGTCCGCCGGGCTGCCGCACGAACTCCAGCAGCCGCGCGATGCCTTGGGCCCGGGCCTCGGCGTTGAGCCGCTGGGCCCGGATGTAGGCCGGTCCCCGGCCGCCGTCGGTCTCGGCGCCGAAGTCGTCGCGGGCGGTGCCCGTTTCCGGGTGGTCGGCGATCCAGCATTCCGTGCGGTGCACATCGATGCGCCGGTGGATGTCCGGGTAGCGCGACCGCAGCCGCTCGATCTGCCCGCGGAGGTCCGTGCCGGAAACCGTTAAACCGTCAGCAATGTCCTCGGACACCGGTCCCCCGATCGTCGCGGTCCGTATACCGTCCGGCCTCAGGGCGGCCCCTGGCGGTGCGTCGATGAGGGGCTGGAACCGGCGTGTCGCGCCGAACCCTGAAAGGTAGTTGTATCCCGGGACCATCAAGGCCGCAATGGGTGTAGCGGCCCGGTTCCGGCCCCCGCAAGGCGGTGGATCGCCATTCCCGCACGTCGTTCCGTACGGGGCGGGGGCGGGCCGGGTTGCCGCGGTGACGCGGGCCGGGCGGGGCGGCCGGACGGGGGCGCGCACGGCGGAACGGGCCTGGGGTCATACAGTCCCCGGCCTTGGCGGTCGGGCTTCCCTCGTGGTGTCCCCGGCGGCCGGGGACACCACCCGGTCACCCGCCCTTCGTCATCCGCTCCCGCACGGCGCGCAGCGCGTCGCCCAGCAGGCGCGCGCCTTCCTCCGCCTCGGCGATCGTCAGCGTCATCGGGGGCGCGATGCGCAGGGCGGCGCCCGACTGCCCGCCCTTGCCGATCAGCAGACCGCGTTGCCGGGCCGCCTCCAGGAGCAGGTTGGCGGCCTCGGGGGACGGGTCGTCCGTGCCGGGGCGGACGAGTTCCACGCCGAGCATCAGGCCCCGGCCGCGTACCTCGCGGACGAGGTCCAGCCCGGCGGTGACCGCGCGCAGCCGCTCCAGGAGCACCCCGCCGACCCGGCGGGCGTTGCCCTGGAGGTCGTGTTCGAGCAGGTAGGTGAGGTTGGCCAGGCCTGCGGCCATGGTGACGGGGCTGCCGCCGAAGGTGGAGACGGAGTTGGCGGGGAGGGCGTTCATCACCTCGGCGCGGGCCACCACGCCGCCCACGGACATGCCGTTGCCGATGCCCTTGGCGAAGGTCAGCAGGTCGGGCGGGCCGCTCGCGGCGTGTGCCTGCCAGCCCCAGAAGTGCTCGCCGGTGCGGCCCCAGCCGGTCTGCACCTCGTCGGAGATCCACAGGATGCCGTGCCGGTCCAGCACCTCGCGGAAGGCCGCGTACAGGCCGTCGGGCGGCATCGTGAACCCGCCGACGCCCTGCACCGGCTCGGCGATCAGCGCGGCCACCGGCCCGGTCTGCCGCAGCAGGTCCTCCAGGTCGGCGACGCAGGCGGCGATGTACCCGGCGTCGTCCAGGTGCGCGTACGGGCCTCGGGTGCGCACGCCGCCGTGCACGTACAGCGTCTGGAACGGCGAGAGGGTCGTCGGGGACCAGGCCGCGTTGCCCGTCACGCCGACGGCCGAGAAGGAGCGGCCGTGGTAGCTGTTCCGCATCGCCAGGACCTGGTTGGAGCGGCGGTGGGCGGTGGCCAGGAGGAGCGCGGTGTCGGTGGCCTCCGTCCCGGAGGTGGTGAAGAAGACCCGCGCGTCGGGGATGCCGGACAGGGCGGCGATCCGCTCGGCCAGCTCCACCATGGGACGCGAGAGGTACAGGGTGGAGGTGTGCAGGATGCGGCCCGCCTGTTCGGCGACCGCCTTGGTGACCTCGGGCAGCGCGTGCGCCGTCATGGTGGTGAGGATGCCGCCGAAGAAGTCGAGGTAGCGGTTGCCGTCGGCGTCCCAGACGTAGCGGCCCTCGCCGTGGGTGAGCTCGATGGGCCGCTCGTAGTAGAGGGCGAGCCAGTCGGGCAGGACGCGGGCGTGCCGGGTGCGCAGGTCGCCGGTGGCTCCTGCTGTTCCGCCGGTGGCTCCCGCGCCCCCGGTGGCTCGCGTGCCGCCGGTCACGGCCGGACCAGCCCCTCGTACGCGTCCGGGCGCCGGTCCCGGTAGAAGGCCCACTGCTGCCGCACCTCGTCGATGAGGCCGAAGTCCAGGTCGCGCACGAGGAGTTCCTCCTTGGTGTCGCTGCCCACGTCGCCCACGAATTGCCCGCGCGGATCGACGAAGTAGCTGGTGCCGTAGAAGTCGTTGTCGCCGTACTCCTCCGTGCCGACCCGGTTGATCGCGGCGACGAAGTACTCGTTGGCCACCGCGGCGGCGGGCTGCTCCAGCTGCCACAGGTAGGCGGACAGGCCGCGGGAGGTGGCGGACGGGTTGTAGACGAGCTGCGCGCCGTTGAGGCCCAGTTGCCGCCAGCCCTCGGGGAAGTGCCGGTCGTAGCAGATGTAGACGCCGACCTTGCCCACGGCGGTGTCGAAGACCGGCCAGCCGGCGTTCCCCGGCCGGAAGTAGTACTTCTCCCAGAAGCCCTTGACCTGCGGGATGTGGTGCTTGCGGTAGCTGCCGAGCACGGTGCCGTCGGCGTCGATGACGGCGGCGGTGTTGTAGTAGAAGCCCGACTGCTCGACCTCGAAGACCGGGACGACCACCACCATGCCGGTCTCCCGGGCCAGCGCGCGCATCCGCTGGACGGTCGGCCCGTCCGGCACCGGCTCGGCCCAGCGGTAGTGCTCCGGTTCCTGGACCTGGGGGAAGTACGGGGCGTTGAAGACCTCCTGGAAGCCGATCACCCGCGCGCCCTGCGCGGCGGCGGCCCGGGCGTGCTCCTCGTGCTTCGCGATCATCGATTCGGTGTCGCCCGTCCAGGTCGCCTGGACCAGTGCGGCACGCACCACGTCGTCGGCCATGAGCTGCTCCTTTGCCGGGTGGGTTGCCGGGTGTCAGCTGTCAGGGCCACGCGGTCCCGTGGATCTCCGCGTGTGGGGCGACGGTAGGCCGCGGGGGGCGGGGTGACAAGACCGGGTGGCTCCGCCGGGGGGTGCCCACTTCAGGTCCGCCCGGCCCGGCCGGTGGCGGCTTTGCCGGTGGTCGGCGGCCTGCCATCTCAAACCCGTCCGGCTCAGCCGATGGGTAGTTCTGCTGATGATCGGCGGGCCGACACCTTCCAGCCCCTCCGGCCCGCACGAGTGGACGACAGCCCGCCAAATCAAGCCCCTCCGCCCGCACGAGTGGACGACGGCCCGGCAAATCAAGCCCGTCCGGCGATTGAGGACAACGCCCCCGGCGTTCACCGGTACCGAAGATCACCCACCGCCCGCCCACGAGCCCGCACGCGCGCTCGCCGGGGTGTCCTCAAACGCCGGACGGGCTGGAATGGGCGAACCCGCACCGGCCATCGCAGGCCCTGCCCCTTGACGCCGTCGGACAAGTGCGACACGTCGTCGCTCCCGTCACTGTGTCCTCAAACGCCGGACGGGCTGGATTCGGCGAGCCCGAACACGCGGCCCTGGAGCGTCCTCAAACGCCGGACAGGCTGGATTCGGCGAGCCCGAACACGCGGCCCCGGGAACGTCCTCAAACGCCGGACAGGCTGAAAGGGGCGGGCCGAAAGGGGACGAGCCCACCCGGCAAGGAACGGGCGGTCCCTGAACCGGACGAGGCGAAGGGTCCGGGGCGCCCCCAGCCCCGTCACCAGACACCCGTCACGCCACCGGCCACCGCTCATACCACCGTTGATCATCCTCCAGCTGCGCGGCCAGCGAGATCAGCAACGGCTCGCTGCTCGCCGGACCGAGGAGCTGGGCCCCCACCGGCAGGCCGTCCGCGAAGCCGGCCGGGACGTTGACGCCCGGCCAGCCGAGGACGTTCCAGGGCCACGCGTACGGGCAGGCCGCGATCATGGCCTGGTCCGTCTGCCAGCCGTTCATGCGGGCCAGCGTGCCGATGCGGGGCGGCGGCGCCGCCGTGGTCGGCGTCAGCAGGACGTCGTAGCGGCCGAACAGCGCGCCCACCCGGTGGCGCTGGCGCGCCTCCGCCGCCCGGGCCAGGCGCAGCACGCGCCCGCCGAGCAGCCGCCCCATGCCGGCCGCCGAGCGCGTGCGGCGGTCCAGCAGCGCGCGGTCGGGCACCCGGTCCGCCCACTGCCGCAGGCCCGCCGTGGCGCGCGGCACGAAGGCCAGGCCGATCAGCCCGTAGTCCGGTTCGGCCTCCTCCACGAAGTGGCCGAGGCGCGCGAGCGTGCGGGCCAGCGCGGTGACGGCGGCGCGCACCTGCGGGTGCAGCGGCTTGGGGGTGCCTGTGAACGGGGGTTTCCAGGACAGGGCGATGCGCAGCCGCCCCGGGTCGCGGCCCGCCGCGGCGTACGCGGACACCCGGCCCGGACGGTGCAGGTCGTCCGGGTGGTTGCCGCTGGCGGCGTCCAGCAGGAGCGCGGCGTCGCCGACCGTGCGGGCGAGCGGGCCGACGCAGGTGATGCCCTCGAACGACTCGGCGTCGGGCCAGGTGGAGATCCGGCCGCGCTGCGGTTTGATGCCGACCAGGTGGGTCCAGGCGGCGGGGATGCGGACCGAGCCCGCGCCGTCGGTGCCGAGCGCCGCGGGCACCAGCCCGGCCGCCACCGCCGCGGCCGAGCCGCCCGAGGAGCCGCCGGGGGTGTGCCCCGGGTTCCAGGGGTTGCGGGTGTCGCCGAACGCCGGGCCCTCGGTGAAGGGCCACTGCCCCAGCTCGCAGGTGTTGGTCTTGCCGACGATGACGGCGCCGGCCGCGCGCAGCCGCCGGACCACCTCGGAGTCCTCGGTCTTGGGCGGGAACTCCCCGGCGCAGCCGAACGCGGTCGGCTCGCCCGCGATGTCCGTGTCGTCCTTGACCGCCAGCGGCACGCCGAGCAGCGGCAGCCGCTCCCCCGCCGCCAGCCGCCGGTCCGCCGCCGCGGCCTCTTCGAGCGCCGCCTCGGCCCGTACCCGCCGGAAGGCGTTGACGGTGTCCGCGGTGGCCTCGATCCGCGCCAGCGACCGCCGGACCAGTTCGACGGAGGTCACCCGCCCCTCGGCCAGTTCCTTCACCTGCTCGGCCAGTCCCTCACCGGCCCGGCCCGCCACTTCCGTGGCCGTTTCCGTCGCTCTCAACGCCCGCCCCTTCGTCCGTACGCCGGGCCCGCCCGTACGGGGCTCCCCATACGCGCCGCGCCCCTCCGCGTGCCTGCCCTCGCGGACGGGCCCGCCGGCCGGCGCATGGCCCGCAGCCGCGCGCCCGTCCGTACGAAGAGACCTGTCCCCATGCCCGCACCCGTCCATACGTGCGAAATAGGCTCGTACGTACGAGTGTTGCGGACCCCTAAGAACGCCACCCGGGGCGTCAGGGACGCGGACACCCGGAGGGCGTCTCCGGGCAACTCCTCGGAGGCGGTTCCAGAGCACGCGCGGGAAGACGTTCCCAAGGGCCAGAGGACGAGAAGGCGAGAAGACGAGAAGACGAGAAGGCGGGAGAACGAGGGGACGCGAGGGCGTCAGGACGGGCCGGACGGACGGGCCCCGGTGGGGTGCCCCGAGCCGGGGAGCCTCACTTCACGGCAGGGCCCGCCCGGTCCGGCGTCCTCACCTCGCGGAGCCCGCCGGCCGGACCACCATCGCCGAGCCGCCGCCCCGGCGGACCTTCTCCGCCGCGGCGAGCCAGCGGCCGTCCGGGAGGCGCTGCACGCCGGTCGCCGCGCCGATCTCCGGGACGAGCTTGAAGACGTGGCCGAGGGCCTCCAGGCGGGCGCGCACCGGGTCGTCCCACAGGCCCGGTTCGAGCTCGGTGGCCGCCGCGTTGCGCTGGCTGGCGCGCGGCGCGGCGACGGCGTCGACCAGCGGCATGCCGCGGTCGAGGTGGTTGAGGAGGGTCTGCAGGACGGTGGTGATGATGGTGGCGCCGCCCGGCGACCCCACCGCCAGGACCGGGGCGCCGTGCCGGAGCACGATCGTCGGGGAGATCGAGGAACGCGGGCGCTTGCCGGGGCCGGGCAGGTTCGGGTCCGGTACGGCCGGGTCGGCGGGGGCGAAGGAGAAGTCCGTCAGCTCGTTGTTGAGCAGGAAGCCGCGGCCGGGGACGACGATGCCGCTGCCGCCGGTCTGCTCGATGGTGAGCGTGTAGGCGACGATGTTGCCCCACTTGTCGGCGACGGTCAGGTGGGTGGTGTTCTCGCCCTCGTACGTGGTGGGGGCGGGCTGCCCGCCGGTGGCGCACCGTTCGGGGTGGCGGGGGTCGCCGGGCGGGACCGGGCTGGTCAGCACCGCGTCGTCACGGATCAGGCAGGCCCGCGCGTCCGCGAACCGCTGCGAGGTCAGCCCCTTGGTGGGAACGGCGGAGAACGCCGGGTCGCCGACCCACCGCCCCCGGTCCGCGAAGGCGATCCGGCTCGCCTCGATGTAGCGGTGCAGGAACGTCTTGCGGTCGAGCTTGGCCAGGTCGCCCTTCTCCAGCATGTTCAGCGCCTGGCCGACGGTGGTGCCGCCGGACGCGGACGGGCCCATGCCGTACACGTCCAGCCCCCGGTAGGAGATCTTCGTGGGGGCGTGCGGGCGCACCCGGTAGGACCGCAGGTCGCGCAGGTCCAGGTCGCCCGGCCGGACCTTGCGCTCCGCGCCGGGGCGCACGGGGGGTGCCTGGACGGTGCGGATGATGTCCCGGCCCAGCCGTCCCCCGTAGACGGCGTCTACGCCCTCGCGCGCCAGTTCCCGGTACGTACGGGCCAGGTCCGGGTTCTTGAAGGTGCTGCCGATCACCGGCAGCGCGCCCTTGGGCAGGAAGAGGCGGGCGGTGGCGGGGAAGTCCCGGAACCGCTCCTCGTTGTCGGCGGTCTGCTTGCGGAACGTCGCGTCGACCGTGAAGCCCTTCCGCGCCAGCCGCTCGGCGGGCGCCAGGACCTCGCCGAGCGAGCGGCTGCCCCACTTGTCGAGCGCCGTCTGCCAGGTGGCGGGGGTGCCGGGGGCGCCCACGGAAAGTCCGCTGGTGATGGCCTCGGCGGAGGGGATCGGCCGGCCGTTCTCCAGGAAGAGGCCCTCGTCGGCGGTGCGCGGGGCGGTCTCCCGGCCGTCGAGCGTGCGGACGGCGCGGGACTTCGCGTCGTAGTGGACGAAGTACCCGCCGCCGCCGACGCCCGAGGAGTACGGCTCGGTGACGCCGAGCGCGGCGGCGGTGGCGACCGCCGCGTCCACCGCGTTGCCGCCCTTGCGCAGCACCTCGATCCCGGCGGCCGAGGCGTCCGCGTCCACGCTGGCCACCGCGCCGCCGTACCCCACGGCGAGCGGCGTCTTGGCGGGGGTGCGGGGCGCCGCGGCGTTTTTCTCAATGCGGTGAAATTTTCCCGTTTCCTTGGCAGCCCGTGGCGCGCCTGGTGGCGAGGTGTCGGGCTCGGCCTGGGCGGCGGCCGGGACCGCCAGCAGGGAACCGGCCAGCGCGGTGGTCACCCCGAGCACGGACCAGCGCCGGGCGCGCGGGGCGGCCCGGTCGGGACGGGTGTGCGGTCGGGTGGCCGGCGTGCGGCCGGGCACCGGGAGGGCTTTCCCCAGGCGGGCGGTCACCGTGCGGCCGGGTGTCGGGCTGGCCTTCGTCATATGGGCGGTCCCTTCAGGCGAACGGCGGGGCGCGCGGCGGCGCGCACGGGCGCGCGGCAGCCGGCGGCAGGGGGCCGGAGCCTACCTCCGGGATCCCGGGTGCGACAGAGCGCGCCGGGGCGTATCCGGGTGCGCCCGGACGCACGGGAGGACCGAGGAGGGCCGGGCGGGCCGGGGAGTCCGGGCGGGCGGGGAGCGGGAGCGGTCCTGGCGGCTCCGGTGGGACGCGGGGCCACCGATCGGTCCCGGTCCGTCCGCCGGTCGGCCGTGCGGCGCGGCCGGGCGGCGCGGCCGGGCGGCGGCCCCACCTGGGAGACAATCACACGTTGGCGGCGACCACATCCGGGAGGCGACGCCGCCCATGAGGGGACGCCACTCGTGAGGCGACCGCCCACCCCACCCCAAATACGAATCGAAAAAACCAATTAGGTACGGTGGAACCGTGCGACTGACCAAGAGCACCGACATCGCCCTGCGCATGGCCATGCGCCTGGCGGTGCTGGACGACACCCGCCACGCGCCGACCACCCGCGAGGTGGCCGAGGCCATCCAGGTGCCGTACACGCACGCCGCGAAGGTCGTCAGCAGACTGCGCCACCTCGGGGTCGTGGAGGCGCGGCGCGGCCGGGGCGGCGGGCTGTCCCTCACCACGGCCGGACGCACCGGCTCACTCGGTCACCTGGTGCGACAGCTGGAGGGGGTGGGTGACGTGGTCGGCTGCGAGGACGATCCACCCTGCCCACTCCGCGCGGCGTGCCGGCTGCGGGGGGCGCTGCGCGTCGCCCAGGAGGCGTTCTTCGCCGCGCTGGACCCGCTGTCCATCGGCGATCTGGTGGAGACGCCCACCGGCCCGCTGCTGCTGAGCCTGACCCCCCGCCCGGAGAGCTGACGCGCCCCCAGTAAGACGGACGCTTCACCCGGAACGGAACCCGGCACAACGCCACAGGTCAGCGGCACCGCGCTGCCCTAAATACGAATATCGAATACCAGAAAAAGGGAGCCCTCGTTGCTGTCACCGACCTCCGCCCAGACCGTACGCGCCACCCTCCCCGCCGTCGGGGCGGCCATCGGAGAGATCACCAAGCTCTTCTACGACAAGCTGTTCACGGCCCACCCGGCGCTGCTGCGCGACCTCTTCAACCGCGGCAACCAGGCCGAGGGCACCCAGCCTCAGGCGCTGGCCGGCTCCATCGCCGCCTTCGCCACGTACCTGGTGGAGCACCCGGACGAGCGGCCCGACACGATGCTCGCCCGCATCGCCCACAAACACGCCTCCCTCGGGGTGCGCGCCGACCAGTACCCGATCGTCCACGAGCACCTGTTCGCGGCCATCGTCGAGGTGCTGGGCGAGGCCGTCACCCCCGAGGTCGCGGCGGCCTGGGACGAGGTCTACTGGCTGATGGCCAACGCGCTCATCGCCCAGGAGAAGGCCCTGTACGCCGGGGCCGGGGTCGCCGAGGGCGAGGTCTGGCGCGAGTACCGCGTGGTCGCCCGGTCCGAGGAGACCGACGACGTGGCCACCTTCGTGGTGCAGCCGGCCGACGGCGGCGCGGTGCCGGCGTCCCGCCCGGGCCAGTACGTCTCCGTGCGGGTCGAGCTGCCCGACGGCGCCCGGCAGATCCGCCAGTACAGCCTGAGCGGGCAGCCGGACGAGGGGCTCCAGTTCTCCGTCAAGCGGGTCCACGAGGACGCCGCCGGCGCCCCGGCGGGCGAGGTCTCCAACTTCCTGCACGACCACTTCCACGGCGGCGAGACGCTGCGCGTCAGCGCGCCGTTCGGCGACGTGGTCCTGGACGGGGGCGACCGCCCGGTGCTGCTCGCCTCCGCGGGCATCGGCTGCACCCCGATGATCGGGATGCTCACGCACCTGGCCGCCACCGGTTCCGGCCGCCGCGTCATCGCCGCGCACGCCGACCGCACCCCGCTCACCCACGCCTTCCGCGGCGACTTCCTGGGGCTCGTCGAGAAGCTGCCGAACGCCACCGCCGAGATCTGGTACGAGGAGCCGGGCGCCGAGGCGTCGGGCCGCGCGGGCCGCATGGACCTGTCGGCCGTGGAGATCCCCGCCGGGACCGTCGCGTACCTGTGCGGCCCGGTGCCGTTCATGAAGGCCGTCCGCGCCGAGCTCCTGGAGGCCGGCGTGGCCGCCGCGGACATCCACTACGAGGTGTTCGGGCCGGACCTGGGGCTGTAGTCCTCAAAGACACGGACACGGACACGGACGCGGGTCCGGCCGACCGGCGCGAGAAGCGCTGGGGCCGGGCCCGCGACGGCATGGAACGCGCCGGGCGCCGGGTCGCCCGCACGTCACCGGCGCACGCCACCGGCTGCCGGGAGCGCCACCGGTGAACGCCCCGGGCCCCCGCCGGCCCGGCGCCTCAGCCCTCCGACACCTCGGCATACACCTGAGAAAGCTCCGGCGCCCCCACGTCGGCCCACTCCTGCCCGGCCCGCACGACGTCGATCTCCCGGCCGGAGGCCAGCCGCACCACCGGCCGGCCGCCCGGCCAGACCTGCCAGACCGCGCCGCTGATCGTCCGCACCAGCACCGTGCCGAGGTAGAGCCCGGCGTCCGTGCCGAGCCACACCACCACGTCCGGGTCGGTCCGCCAGACCGGCTGGAGCTGGTCCAGCGCCTCCAACGACCTCGGGGAGTCGTCGAGTTCGACCCCCGCGTCGGCGGCCTGGGTGCGCAGCAGCTCGCACTCGGACAGCAGGTCCGTCACGCCCGCGGGGTCGGTGTGCGCCGCCACGGCGAGGGCAGGCGCACGGTCGGGGCTCGCACGCCTGCGCCACTTGTCCAGGCGCCACTTGTCCAGAAAGGGCACGTTCATGGGCGTAGCGTCCCACCCGTGCCCGGACGGTGGCCACAGGCGCGCGCCGGGCGGGACGGAGCCGGGGCGGGCGCGCGGAAGGCCGCGCGGGTCAGACGTCCAGGTCCACCACCACCGGCGCGTGATCCGACGCTCCCTTGCCCTTGCGCTCCTCGCGGTCGACGTACGCGTCGGAGACCGCCTTGGCGAAGGGGGCGTTGCCGTAGACGAGGTCGATGCGCATGCCGCGGTTCTTGGGGAAGGCGAGCTGGCGGTAGTCCCAGTAGGTGTACGGACGGTCGTACTTCAGGGGGCGGGGCACCACGTCCGTCAGGCCCACCTCGCGCAGGGAGGTGAGCGCGGCGCGCTCGGCGGGCGTGACGTGCGTGGAGCCGGTGAAGACGGACGGGTCCCAGACGTCCTCGTCGGTGGGGGCGACGTTGTAGTCCCCGAGGACCGCGAACGGGCGGCCCGCGCCCGCGTCCCCGGCCACCGCCGCCCGCAGCGCCTCGAACCAGCGCAGCTTGTACGCGAAGTGCGGGTGGTCCACCTCGCGGCCGTTGGGGACGTACACCGACCAGACCCGCACCGGGCCGCAGGTGGCGGAGACGGCGCGGGGCTCCTGGGCGCCGTCGAAGTCCGGGCCGTCCGGCAGGCCGTGGACCACGTCCTCCAGACCGGCCCGGGAGATCACCGCCACGCCGTTCCACCGGCCGTCGGCGTTCACCGCGGCCTCGTAGCCCAGCTCGCGCAGCGCCTCGTGGGGGAACTGCTCGGCCGTGCACTTGGTCTCCTGGATGCAGAGCACGTCCGTACCGGAGCTCTGCAGCCAGGCCAGCAGGCGGGGGAGGCGGGCGGTGATCGAGTTGACGTTCCAGGTCGCGATGCGCATGTCCGTAAACCTACCGCCCGGCACTGACAGCCGACCGGTGACGGCCGCCGAGCTGCGGAGTCCTCACCGCACCCGGGTCCGCTCCCCCGCCGCCAGGCGGTCGTGTTCGGCGCGCCCGAGCTGGCCGAGCATCCGGTCGTAGACCGGTCGGGCGTGGTCCTGGAGGAGGCTGTCGTGGATGTCGACGGCCCGGCGCGGCCCGACCTCCCGGAGGTAGTCGATGACCTCGGAGACCTTGTTCCACGGCGCGTGCACGGGAAGCAGCAGCGTGTCGACCGTACGGCCCTCCGGGACGGTGAGCGCGTCGCCGGGGTGGAAGACCGCGCCGTCGACGAGGTAGCCGACGTTGGTGATGCGCGGGATGTCCGGGTGGATGACCGCGTGCATCTGACCGTGCACCTCCACCTCGAATCCGGCGGCGGTGAAGGTGTCGCCCTCGCCCACGGTGTGCACCCGGCCGGGGAAGGCGCCCGCGATCTGGTCGGCGACGGCGGCCAGCGTCCAGATCTCGGCGGCCGGGTTGTGCTCCATGCCCGCCCGCAGCCGGCCCTCGTCGAAGTGGTCCGCGTGTTCGTGGGTGATCAGGATGGCGTCCGCGCCGAGGGCCGCGTCCTCCTCGCTGAACCCTCCCGGGTCGATGACGAGCGTGCGCCCGTCCTTCTCCAACCGGACGCAGGCGTGGGACTTCTTCGTCAGTTCCATGTCCGCCATCTTGCCGCGCGCCCGGGCCCGGGGCCGTGCCGGGGCGTACGCCGATGCGCCACCCGGGTACGGCCACCCGGGCGTCCCCGACCGGCGCCACCGAACAGGAACAAGGACGGCCCTCAGCCCTCCGGCGTGGTCTCCTCGCGGATCACCCGCTGGGCCGTGGCGAACGCCGCGCCCGCCGCGGGCACGCCGCAGTAGACCGCGGTGTGCAGCAGGACCTCCTTGATCTCGGCGGGGGTGAGCCCGTTGCGCAGCGCGGCGCGGGTGTGGGCGGCCAGCTCTCCGTGGTGGCCGGAGGCGACGAGCGCGGTGAGCGTGACGATGCTGCGGGTACGGCGGTCCAGCCCGGAGCGGTTCCACACCTCGCCCCACTCGTAGCGGGTCACGAAGTCCTCGAAGTCCCCGGTGAACCCGTCGGCCTCGGCCGTCGTCCGGTCCACATGGGCGTCGCCGAGCACTTCCCGGCGGACCTTGACCCCGCGCTCGTACGTCCCCGTGCCCACCATCTCCGGCTGCGGGACGCCCGCCTCTATGGCGGGCGGCACGCCCTGGGGCGGCCGGGCGAGCACCGTCGTGACACCGGGCACGGCCGGGGCCGCCGCGCCCGGCCTGTCGTGCCAGGCGCTGGAGAAGTGCCGGACGAACAGGTCGGTCACGGCGGCCGGCTGCTCGACGGGCGCCAGGTGCGAGGCGCCGGGGACGAGCGCCAGCGCGGCGTCCGGGATGCCGGCGACCAGGGCGCGGGCGTCGGTGGTGGGCGTCACCTGGTCCTCGGAACCGGCCACCACAAGGGTGGGCACCCCGATCCGCCCGAGCGAGGACCGGACGTCGAAGGACGCCAGCGCCTCGCAGGCGGCGATGTAGCAGCCGGGGTCGGTGGTGCGCACCATCTGGACGGCCCACTCCACGATGGCCTGCTGGGAGCCGGCGAACGCGGGGGTGAACCAGCGCTCGGGCGAGGTGCGGGCGATCGGGTCGAGCCCGTTCGAGCGGACCACCACCCCGCGCTGCCGCCAGGCGTCGGGCGTGCCGTACCGGGGCGAGGAGGACACGAGGGCGAGCGAGGTGACGCGGCGCGGCCGGGTGAGCGCGAGCTGCGCGCCGACGGCGCCCCCGAGGGAGCACCCCGCGTACCCGAACCGCTCCACGCCCAGCCCGTCGAGGGTGGCCACGAGGCGGTCGGCCAGCTCGGCGACGGAGGCGGCCGGATGGGCGGGCGAGCCGCCGTGGCCGGGCAGATCGAAGCGGATGACGCGCCACTGCCGGGTCAGCTCGGGAACCTGCCGGTCCCACATGTGCCAGGTGGTCCCCAGGGCCGCGCCCAGGACCAGGCACGGCGCGCCCTCCGGCCCGTCACAGCGGTATTGCAGGGTCATCGTCGTCGTCTCGCTCACCCGCCCGACCCTCTCATTCGTCACGAGGTGCCACCTCCCCGGGGCGAACCTAGCGGGTCCCGGCTCTCTTGCGACCGCGGGTCCGGGCACCGTCGGAATCCTCAAGCGTCCGGGTACCTGTCAGGCCCTGGGGCTCGCCCGGCGCGGGCCCGCGCCGAAGCCGAGCAGGCACCTCGTCCGCCGGTCGGCGGGGAGTTCGGGGAGGTGACCGCGCGCTCCGGGGGGTCAGGGACGGGGGTCCGGCCGGTCGAAGGGGATGACCGTTCGGTACTTGCCGCCGGCCGTCTGCCGGGGTGGCTCCTCGGCGCGCTGGAGCGTGACGTGGTCGAGTTTGTTGTCGGTCAGGAGGCGGGTCAGTTCCCGGTGCGCGATGTGCCACACGCCGTCGGGGTCGGCGCCGGCGGCCGTTCGCAGGCGTATGCGCAGGGTCGACGGGGCGGTCTGCTCGACCTGGAACAGTTCGACACCGGGAGTGCGGTCGAAGAGGGTGCCGAAGGCCAAGGGGGCGAGCTGTACGGGAGCGTTGCCGGGGGTGGGGAAGGTGAGGATGTCGCCCGCGCGCCCGCGTACGCGGATCGCGGGCAGCGGATTGCCGCAGGGGCACGGGTCGGGGCGCAGCAGGACGCTGTCCCCCAGGTCGTAGCGCAGGAACGGCTGCACGCGGTTGGCCAGGTTGCTGATCAGCACGGTGTGCGAGAACTCGCCGGGCGGGGTGGGCCGGTGATCGGCGTCGACGGGTTCGAGCACGGCCCAGTCGCTGTTGACGTGGTACCAGCCGTGGGCGCAGCCATGGCTGAGGTAGGTGCACTCGGTCGCGCTGTACATCGTGCGGACCGTGGTGCGGAAGGCACGGGCGATCCGGTCGGTGTCGTGCGTGGTCATCGTCTCGCCGGCCGGCTGGACCAGCACCGGGTCGATGCGCAGGCGGCCCGCTTCCTGCTCGGCGGTGAGCAGCATGATCGTACTGGCGTAGCCGATGACGAAGGCGGGGCGGTACTCGTTGAGCGCGGCCACCAGTCGCGGCATCGGTGTGTGCACCGAGAACGCGCGGAGCCGCTTGCTGCGCCAGCCACCCGCCCGCTGTGTGCGGGAGTAGGCGGCGAAACCGACATAGTGCCCTCCGGTCGCCACGAGCTGGGCGAAGCGGCCTCCCCCCGCGGCTGCCCGCAGCAGGCCGGCGGGACCCAGCCACGAGGCGAGCGCGCGGGTGGTGAGCGCAGCCGCCACGTCCATGTACCGGTCGTCGAGGACGAACAGGCCGCGACGGCCACTGGTGCCCGAAGTGGTGGCCACCATGTACCTGCCGAGGAACCGCTCTCCGATCCGGCCGGGATCGTCGCTGAAGGCGCGCACCGTCTCGTACGTGACGGCGCGGTCGGTCGCCCAGTCGTCGAAGTGCTCCATCAACGTCTTCTTGTCGGTGACGGGCAGCAGCGCCGGGTCGTGCACCCGCTCGGGCAGGTCGCGGTAGAGACGGCGGTAGTACGGGGAGGTGGCGCGGGCACGGGCGACCATGTCGGCCAGCCGGTCGCGCCGACGCCGCGCGAGGCCGGGTAAGCCCTCCTTGCGGGCCCTGCGGACATCCCGTCCCAGCCACGCCGCGTTCTCGGTCATCGTGCGGTACTCCTTTGACGTACGGGGGCAAACGGCAGCCCGAGCTGTCCCAGGACGGCGAGGAAATAGGCTTTGACCTCTTGCGCGCTGGTGGTGTCGGGGTGCGTGGCGAGGTGTTGCAGGGCCGCGCCGCTGAGCAACTGCTGAAGGATGTCCGGGTCACTGCCGGGGGGAAGCTGCCCGGCCGCGCGCGCCCGCTCCAAGGTGGTACGCACCGCGAGGCCGCGGTGGCTGCCGTGGGCCCGGTGGTAGGCGCGCAGCAGTTCGGGCAGGTCGTCGATGGTGCCGTAGAGACGGCGGATCAGTCTGCGCGCGCGGGGATCGCTGAGGTGGTCGGCCCAGGCCGTGACCATGCTGTCGATGTCCGGCCAGTGCATCGAGCCGGGATCCACGTCGCGGTACTCCCATTCGACCGCTCGCACCAGCAGGTCGGTCAGGGTCGGAAAGCGCCGGTAGACGGTGGCACGGGTGACGTTGGCGCGCCGTGCCACCTGCTCGATGCTGGTCCAGCCGGCGCCGCGTTCGATGAGCAGATCGAGGGCCGCCGTGAGGATGGCCTCGTCCGCCTCCCGGCTGCGCGGCCGGCCGGGAGTGCCTGAGGACGGGTTCGGCGAGGGGGTGGGGCGTCCTTGTGGATCGCTGTGGGACTTCACAGCATTACGATACAGCGCTGCTCTGTATTGCAATAGGGAGGGCGGTGTGTGATCACGCCTGGCGCGATCGGTGCGTTCCGGTGCGATCGGTGTGTGCGATGCGTGCGGTGCCCTCGTCTCCGCGGGCGGCCGGAGCCCGGTTCACGCCCCCGCCGCCGGTGCGAGGGAGAGATCCCGGAACCGGGCGTAGCGCCCTTTGCGTCGCAGCAGTTCGTCATGGCTGCCCTCCTCCGCGATCCGGCCGCCGTCCAGGAAGACGACGCGGTCGGCGCGTTGGACGGTGCGCATGCGGTGCGCGACCATCACGACCGTCCGGCCCGCCATCAGGCGCTCGATGCCCTCGTGGACGGCCGCCTCGTTCACCGGGTCCAGGGCGGACGTGATCTCGTCCAGCAGCACGATGGGCGCGTCCTTCAGCAGCGCTCGGGCGATCGAGACGCGCTGGCGTTCGCCGCCCGACAGCAAGGCGCCGCCCTCGCCGACCTGTGCCGCCCAGCCGCCGGGCAGCCGCTCGATCACCTCGTCCAGCCGCGCCGCGGTGGCCGCCGCCCGCACCTGCGCCTCGGTGGCGCCGGGGCGGCCGAGTCGTACGTTCTCCTCGATCGTGCCGTCGAAGAGGTACACGTTCTGGAAGACGATGGCGATCCGCTCCGTCAGCACCTCCGTGCTCATCGCGCGCACGTCCACGCCGCCCACGCGCACCGCGCCCTCGTCCACGTCGTGGAACCGGGCCAGCAGTTGCAGCAGGGTGCTCTTCCCCGCGCCCGACGGCCCGACGACGGCGAGCCGCTGCCCCTCCGGCACGGACAACGACACGTCGTCGATCACCGTGCGCTCGCCGTGCCGGAAGGTGACGGACGCGAACTCCAGGCCGTGGCCCGTCGGCCGGACCGGTTCGGCGGGCTCCGGAAGCGGCTCGGTGCGCAGGATCGCGTCGAGGCTCGCCAGCACGGAACGGGCGCCGCGCAGCCTGCCCGCGATGTCCGTCAGCGACAGCAGCGGATCCGCGCTGCGGGCGGCCAGCACCAGGACCGTCAGGACTTCGGCGACGCCGATGTCCCCGCCGAGCGCGAGCCAGGCGCCCAGCGTCAGCAGCACCGTGAACACCGCCTGCACCGTGAGCGTCAGGCCCAAGGCGCCGGGCAGCGCCGTCAGGGTGGACCGGCGGGAGGCGCTCCGGACTTCCCGCAGGGAGTCGTCGAGCAACCGGAACCGTTCGGTGGTCCGGCCTCCGGCGCGCAGCACCGGCTGGGCCCGGAGGTATTCGATGACCCGCCCGGTGGCCTCGTGGTCGCGGGCGGCGCGTTCGGCGTCGCCGGCGGCCATCGAGCGTCCCGTCCGGACCTGGATCGCCGCCACGACCGGTACGGCGGCCAACGCGGCCAGGCCCATGCGCCAGTCGAAGGCGAGCATCACGGCCACGATCGTCAGCGGCGTCACGCAGGCGAAGACGAGCGGCGCCAGAAGGTGCGCGATCACGCTCATCGCCTGTAGGACGCCGCGGCTGGCCAGAACGGACACCTCTCCGACGCGGCCGGCGCCGTACCAGCCCAGCGGCAGTCGCGAGAGGTGGTCGCCGAGCCGGTGGTACGTGCCGCGCAGGAGCGCGGTCCCGACGCGGAAGCCGGACAGATCGCTGACGTAGCGCAGTACGGCGTAGAGCGCTACGGCGGCCCCGAACGCGATCAGCCAGGGCCGGGCGTCCGCCGGCGTCCCACCGAACAGGGCCCGCAGTACGGGGACCAGCAGGGCGTAGGACAGCCCCTCGGCGATCGCGGTCGTCGTCATCAGGGCCACGGTGCGCAGCGTCGGCCGGGCGTGCTCGTGGCCGAGGACGCGCAGCAGCATGCGGATCATCGGGGGTCGTCTCCTTGCGGTAGGCCGTGCGGTAGGCCTTGCGGTAGGCCTTGCGGTAAGTCGCGTGGTGGGTCTTGCGGTGGGGCTTGCGGCAAGCCGCGCGGTAGGTCGCCGGGGATGTCCGCGAGGGCGGGGGCGCCGGGTGCGTGGGGGTTCGCCGTCCGCTCGTCGCCGGTCACGCGTACGCCGCTTTCGGTGGTCACGGCCGCTCCTCCCGGTCCGGGGCGTCCGCGTCGGCGTCGGCATCCGCTTCCGCTTCCGCGTCCCCGTCGGCACCGATGTCGTCCGTCGGCTGGTGCGACCGCCAGAAATCGGCGAACCTTCCTCCCCGCGCCAGCAGTTCGGCGGGCGCGCCGCGCTCGACGATCGCCCCGTCGTCCAGCATCACGACGGTGTCGGCGTCCGTGATCGTCTCCAGGCGGTGGGCGATGACCACCAGGGTTCGGTCCCCGGCCCGCGTCGCCAGGGCGCGGCGCACCGCTTGTTCGGTCTGCGGGTCGGCGAAGGCGGTGGCCTCGTCGAGCACCAGGATGGGGGTGTCGGCGAGCAGGGCGCGGGCGAGTGCGATCCGCTGCTCCTCGCCGCCCGAAAGGCCGGCGTCCTCGCCGATCACCGACTCGTAGCCGCGGGGCAGTTCGAGGACGCGTTCGTGGATGTTCGCCAGCCGGGCGGCACGCACGATGTCGTCGCGGTCGGCCCGCGGGACCGCCAGCGCGATGTTCTCCGCGACCGACGCGCGCAGCAGCCGTACGTCCTGGAAGACGAAGGAGACCCGCCGGTACAGCTCCCGGCTGTCGAGTTCGCGCAGGTCGACACCGCCCAGGGTGACCGCGCCGTGGGTCGGGTCGAAGAACCGGGGCAACAGGTTGACCAGCGTGGACTTCCCGCTTCCCGACGGCCCGACGATTGCCGTGACCGTCCCCGGCTCCAGCACCAGGTCGATCCCGCGCAGCACCTCGCGACCGGATGCGTAGGCGAATCGGACGTCACGCAGTTCCACGCGGTGCCCCTGCGGTGCGCGCGGATGCGCGGGCTCCGGCAGCGGGGGCACCTCCAGCACGTCCCGGATCCGGCCGACCGCGCGCCGGGCGGCCTGCAGGTCGTCGAAGCCGTGCCCGAGGGCCGCCACCGGAGCGGTCAGTCCCAGCCCGAGCAGCAAGAAGGGCAGCAGGTCGGCCGGGGCCAGGCCACCGTTGGTGATCAGGGCCGCCCCGCCGATCAGCACGACCAGCAGGACGAACGGCGGCGACAGCGCGAGCTGCATCCCCGCGGCGATTCCGGAGATGCCGCGCACCCACCGGCGGAAGGTCCCGACGAACTCGTCCGCGGCCGTCAGGAACTTGCGGTGAGCGCGCCCGGAACCACCGAACGCCTTGACCACGGAGATGCCCTGCACGAACTCGACGGCGGAATTCGAGATCCCTCCCATGGCCGCGTCGAACTCCTCCTGTTCGCGCAGCCGGGTCGGCGTCATCATCAACGGGACCAGGGCCACCGCCAGTACCACCGGAATCAGCGTGATCAGGGTGAGCCGCCAGTCGACGGAGAACAGGTAGACCAGCGACACCAGCGGCACCACGAACGCGGAGACCAGCTCGCCCGGGGCATGGGCGATGAACGGGTGCACGGCACTGACGTCCTCCCCCACCACCTTGGCCAGCTCACCGGTCCGGCGCCGGGAGAACCAGCCGATCGGTACGCGCCCCAGCCGCGCGGCCAGCTGCCGGCGGAACGTCAGTTGCACCCGGTCGTCGAGAAGGTGCCCGATGGCCGACGAACCGGCCGTGAACAGCAGCCGTACGAACATGCCGACCGCGCCCGCGATCACGGCGGTCCAGACGTGGCCGTGATCGACCGGGCCCGGCGACAGCAGCACACGGCCCAGCTCGACGACCGCCAGCAGCGGCGCCAGGCCCGCGAGAGCGCCGACGACCTGGAGGAGGACGACGGCGGTGAAACTGCCCACGTAGGGGCGCAGCAGCCCGGCGGCCGGGCTCCTTTGCCCCGCCGGGTTCTTTCCGGCCGGGTTCTTTTCCGTCGCGGCATCGGCATCCGGTGGTGGTGCGTCGTCCTGCTCGCTCGTTTTGGCGAGGTTCGTGGTGGTCATCGCGCTCCCGTCTGCGTCAATCCGGTCTTCGCCGATTCGGTCGCCGGGTCCGGTCGTTGGGCGATCTGGTCGTCGGGCGATCCCGTCGTCGGGCGAGGGCGATCCCGTCGTCGGCGCTCCCGTCATGCCCAGGCCCCTGGCCGACCCGATGGCCATCCCCCTGGTGCGGCCCATCGGCGGTGCCGAGCGGCAGGTGGCGCCGCTCGGCACCGCCGATGAAAGGCCCGCTACGGCCTCACTCGACCAGGGCGCGGCGCAGCACCGCGCCGAGTGTCGCGAGTTGACGCTGCGAGACGTCGGCGGACTGGATCGCCATCGACCCGTGGAAGGTGCCGGGCCACTGGCGCAGCTCGACCGACACGCCTGCCCGCAGCAGACGGAGCGCGTAGTCGATGCCTTCGTCACGGTTCGGGTCGAACTCCGCGGTGGCGACGTAGGCCGGCGGCAGGCCGGACAGGTCGTCGGCGCGGGCCGGTGCGGCGTACGGCGTGGCGGGCTCGGAGCCCAGGTAGTTGCCCAGGGCGACGGCGCGTACGGAGCGCGTGTTCCAGGGGGTGTCGGTGAAGTTCCGCGCCGACCAGGTCTGCTGGCGGTCGTCGAGGATGGCCTCGTTGATCAGTTGGAAGCGGATCGGCGGCCCCTGCTCGTCACGGGAGCGCAGGGCCACCGCCGCCGCGAGGTTTCCGCCCGCGCTGTGGCCGCCGACCGCGATCCGGTCCGGGTCGACGCCGAGTTCGGCCGCGTGTGCGTGCGTCCAGGCCAGTACGGCCCAGACGTCGTCCAGGGCGGCCGGGAACCGGTTCTCGGGGGACAGCCGGTAGGCCACCGAGATCACCACCGCGCCGGAGGCCGCCGCGATCCGGGCCGCCCACTGGTGCTCGGTGTCGAGGGTGCCGACGGTCCAACCGCCGCCGTGCATCCAGATGACGGCGCCTTGGGCCTGGGCCGGACGGTAGATCCGCACCGCCACGTCCGGATCGGCGGGCACCGTGCGGTCCTGGACCTCCATGCCCGAGGTGTCCGGTGCCGGGCGCGCTGCGGCGGCCTCGGCGTAGATCTTGCGGCAGGTCTCCGGGTCGGCCAGGTCGGCCGAGGGGAGCAACGGGAGAAATGCTTCGAGTTCGGGATCCATGGCGGTCATCCTCACCGTCACCCGCCCCCGGAGTCGTCCGCCACCCGTCGGGTATCCGGCCCCGTTCACGCGCCGATCGGCGCTCAACCGCCTCCCGCGGACGCCCTATCCTCCTGGCATGGAGGCACTGGCCGTACGGCTGTCCGGTTTGGACGCGCAGGTCGAGGGCGCGATCCGCGTCGTCATGTTCTACGACACGCTGATGCGCCGCCGGGTGGATCTCCCGGCGCTCGCCCGGGCTTCGGCGGGCCTGGCCGAATGCGTGGCCGGGATCCGGCTGCACGGCACGGGCCGGACGATCCGCATGGCGCCCGACGGACGGCAGGCACCCGACCCGCCGCCACCGGCGTCCAGCACGGCGCCGATCACCCTCGACGAGGAGGAGATCGGCACGGTGTGGCTGGAACGCCCCGGCCCGCCCACCGCGCTCGACGAGGCGCTCCTGGACCGGCTCGCCATCGCCGCCGCGGCGGTCGCCGAGCGCTACGGACCGGCCCGGACCACCATGGCCGACCCCGCCCTCGTCGAACTCGTCATCGGCTCCGACACCGACGAGGCCGCCAGGGCGCGGGCGCTGCGCCTCCTGGGTTTCGCCGCCGACCTGCCGGTCCACGTCGCCGCCGTACGGTCGGAGCTCCCGCTCGACCGGATCGGCGGCCTGATCTGCCCGGCCCGCCCCGTGAAGGCGGCTCTGCTCGCCGACGTGGGCGTCATCCTGACGACCACCATGAACCCGAACCTGTTCCCGGCGGGCGTACGCGCGGGCATCGGCTCCGACGCCCGGAGTCCCGATCGGTCCTGGCGGCAGGCCCGCACCGCCCTCCGCTTCACCACCACGTCCCGGCCCGTCGTCCGTTACCGCGACCTGGGAGCGCTGGCGCTGCTCGCGCACGTGCCGGAGGACGCCGCGCGGGAGAACTCCGACGTGGCCGCGATAGCCCGCGTCGCCGGCACCCCGGAAGACCTGGAGACCCTGGACGCCTACTGCGCGACCGGCGCCTTACGCCGGGCCGCCGACCTCCTCCACCTGCACCACAGCAGCGTCGCCCGCCGGCTCGAACAGATCGGCAAAACCCTGGACATCGACCTCACCGAGCCCGCCGGACTCATGCGGGCACGACTCGCCCTCGCCATGTGGAGGCTGCTCGACGAATGAGGCGGCCGGGGGTGTTGGCAGGACGGGACCGGGCTTCCCCTGCCATCCGCACGCATCCCGCCAACGCCGTCAGAACACGTTCGCCGACGCTGTCAGGACACATCCCGTCAACGTCGTCGGAACATGTTCGCCGACGCCCTCCGAACACATCCCGCCAACACCGTCAGAACACGCTCGCCAACACCCTCCGAACACATCCCGCCAACACCGTCAGAACACGCTCGCCAACACCCTCCGAACGCATCCCGCCAACACCGTCAGAACTTGACCGTGGACGCCACGTACACCACCGGCTGCCCCGGCTCGTCGAAATGCACGGTGATGTTCTGCGAGGGCTGCGGGGCCTCGCCCTGGTGGCGGGTGCCCGCCCAGCGTCCGTCGCCGGTCAGGTCCCAGCCGACCCGGGCGGCCTGGGTGTCGGTGATGGTGATCTCGCCGTCCTGGAGGGCGGTGCGGCTGGTGCCGATGTACTGGAGGTAGTGGTCGAGGTCCGCTTCCTTCGCCCGGAACTGCACGAAGAGGGTGCTCTTCTGCCAGGTGTTGGTCTCGAAGTAATAGACCGATGTGGCGTCGGTGGGCACCGGGACGTTGTAGATGCGCTGCTGGAGCTTGGACGGGAAGGCGTTAAACAGGCCGGTGGACGCCGCCTCCTCCTCCTTGTTCTGGCCGCTGTCCCGGCTCTGCTCGGCGGAGATGACGATGTAGCCCGCAGGGATCGCGATCAGCAGGAAGATGATCAGGGCCATCAGCCAACGGCGCCCGCGGGGAGCGCGCGGCGTGTCCCCCGGGTCGGGCAGGGGCTGCGGGGTGTCGGTCATGGCCGGGTTTTCCGTCTTCGTCATGGCCGGTTCCGTATTCGTCGTCGGGCGGCGGAGGTCCGTGCCCCCTGCCCGGTCTGTGTCGGAGGGCGGATGCGTCCTCGGGCGGCGGGGGCCGTCCCCACCCACCCGGTCCGTACCGGTACGCGCCGGGGACTCCCCCCGCACGTCGATAAGCGCCGGGGACTCCTCCTGCACGTCGGTACGCGCCGCGGAGACCTGCCGCTCGTCGCTATGCGCCGAGGAGACCTCCCGCGCGTCGGTATGCGCCGGGGTCCCCTCGTCCGCGTCCGTGGGCGCCGAGGACTCCCCTCCCGCATCGTCACGGCCCGGGGGCTCCCCGGCGGCGTTGTCGCGCGCGGACGGCTCCCCGGCCGCGACCGGCGCCGCCCGGCGGGTCGTCGGCGCCGTCCGGCCGGTCGTCGGCGCCATCATCGGCGCCCCGCTTGTTCGTAGCGCGCGTTGCGTTCGACGCGTCGGCGGTTGGCGCGCCGGAAGCGGCGGGCGACGAGCCGGGCGAGGTCGGCGGCGCCGACCATGCCGGCCTCCGGGCCGAGCTGGGCCTTGGCGATGCGGGCCTCGGGGCGGTAGCCGCGGCCGGTGAGGGTGCGCCGGAAGGCGTCCCGGGCGGGGCCGATGAGCAGGTCGTCGGCGGCGCTGACGCCACCGCCGATGACGAAGCAGGAGGGGTCGAGGGCGGCGGCCAGGTTGGCGATGCCGACGCCGAGCCACTGGCCGATGTCCTGGAGCAGTTCGACGCACATGGCGTCGCCCTCGCGGGCCAGCTCGGTGATCAGCGGCCCGGTGATGTCGGGGATGCGTCCGCCGACCCGTTCGATGATGTTGTAGGCGACCGGCGAGTCGGCCGCGGCCAGCTCGCGCGCCTCCCGGACGAGGGCGTTGCCGGAGCTGTACTGCTCCCAGCAGCCGCGGTTGCCGCACGGGCAGCGGTGGCCGCCGGGCACGACCTGCATGTGCCCGAACTCCCCGGCGACCCCGTACTTGCCCCGCTTGACCTGCCCGTCCTCCAGGATGGCGCCGCCGATGCCGGTGCCCAGGGTGATCATGACGAGGTGGTCCTCACCGCGTCCGGCACCGAACCGCCACTCGGCCCAGGCGGCCGTGTTG
Organism: Streptomyces sp. NPDC003077; assembly: GCF_040611095.1. Classification (NCBI taxonomy): domain Bacteria; kingdom Bacillati; phylum Actinomycetota; class Actinomycetes; order Kitasatosporales; family Streptomycetaceae; genus Streptomyces; species Streptomyces sp. NPDC003077. Next base: position 85,016 of record NZ_JBEXNM010000005.1, read on the forward strand.
GCGTCGTTGTCGACCATGACGGGCACCGCGAGGCGGCCGGCGAGGCGGTCCCGCAGCGGCTCGTTGCGCCAGTTCAGGTGGGGGGCGAACAGCACGCGGCTGCGGTCGGCGTCGACCCAGCCGGCCGCGCCGATGCCGACCGCGTGCACGTCGTGCCGGTCGGAGAGGTCCAGCACCAGGTCGATGATGGTGTCCTCGACGACCTTGGGACTCTTGGACTTGTCCGGGGTCTCGGTGCGCAGCTGCTCCAGGATCACCCCGTCGGCGTCCACCACGCCCGCCATGACCTTGGTGCCGCCGATGTCGATGCCGACCGTGGGCACGCGGGGGGCGGTCAGGTGCGAGCGCCGTTCGCGGGTGCCGACGGTGCGCAGCACGGTGGCCCGGGCCGCCCCGCGGTGGACCCGTTCGCGGTACATGCTCATGCGTGGGCTCCGCCCCGGCCGGCGCCGTCCGCGCGCGGCACTCCGTGGTGGCCGACCGTCTCGCCGTGCCCGCTCATCGGCCCGCTCCTTCGCCGTGCCGGCGGCCGGTGGGGCTGCCGTTGCGGTGGGGGTGGCGGCGGCTGCGTGCTCGCAAGAGTCGTCTCGTCCCTGCGGATGTCGGGAGGCCGGGGCCTCGGCGTGGATGGTTCGTTGCGATTGTGCCTCACCCGCGCTCCGCACTGCATGGCGGCGCGGGGGTGGTGGCGGCGGTCCGGGCGGGCCCTCTCAGTGGGTGGGGTGCCCGCCCAGGTGGTCCGGGGAGGGGGCCCGCGCGAGTTCGTGGCTGAGCTGTTCCAGCTCGCTGCCGCCCGCCATCTGGCGGGTCAGCTCCTCCAGGGCGATCTCGTCCTTGGTGTGGCTGCCGGCCATGGCGCCGCGCTTGAGCAGGACGAAACGATCACCGACGAGGTAGGCGTGGTGCGGGTTGTGCGTGATCAACACCACGCCGAGTCCGGCGTCCCGCGCCGCGGCCACGTACTTCAGGACCACGCCGGACTGCTTGACGCCGAGCGCCGCCGTCGGCTCGTCCAGGACGAGGACCTTGGCGCCGAAGTAGACGGCGCGGGCGATGGCCACGCACTGCCGTTCGCCGCCGGACAGCGTGCCGATCGGCTGGTCCACGTCGCGCAGGTCGATGCCCATGCGGGCCAGCTCCGAGCGGGTGGTCTCGCGCATCAGCCGGGTGTCCAGCCGCTTGAAGGGGCCCTTGCCGCGGGTCGGCTCGGAACCCAGGAAGAAGTTCCGCCACACCGGCATCAGGGACACCACGGCCAGGTCCTGGTAGACGGTGGCGATGCCGCGGTCCAGCGCCTCGCGCGGGGAGGACAGCCGGGCCGGTTCGCCCTCGATGGCGAAGGTGCCGGCGTCGTGCTGGTGCAGCCCCGCGATGATCTTGATGAGGGTGGACTTGCCCGCGCCGTTGTCACCGAGCACGCAGGTGATCTCCCCCGCGCGCACCTCCAGCGAGACGCCCTCCAGCGCCTTGACGTTCCCGTAGAACTTGCTGACGTCGGCGAGCTCGACCAGCGGCGCGGCCTCGGTGCCCACCGAGGCACCCGTGCCCGTCCCGGCGCTCTTGCCCGTCCCGGCCCCGGTGTCCGTCGTCCGCCCGTCGCTCGCCGGGTCCGTCATCGGCCCGGCACCTTCGGCGCCCGTCACCCGCGCGTCGCTTCCGCCGCCCCTCACCCGCGCGTCGCCTTCGCCGCCCGTCATCCGTCCGTCGCCTTCGCCGCCCGTCATCTGCTCGCCTCCGCCCGCTTGCGGACCCATGCGTTCAGCAGCGTGGCGAGCAGCAGCATCGCCCCGAGGAAGAACTTGTACCAGTCCGGGTTCCACTGCGCGTACACGATGCCCTTGCTGGTCATGCCGAAGATGAAGGCGCCGACGGCGGCGCCGATGGCCGAGCCGTAGCCGCCGGTCATCAGGCAGCCGCCGACCGCCGCCGCGATGATGTAGAGGAACTCGTTCCCCACGCCCTCGCCGGACTGGATCGCGTCGTACGAGAACAGCAGGTGCTGCCCGGAGATCCACGCGGCCAGGGCGACGCCCATGTACAGACCGATCTTGGTCTTGTTCACCGGGACACCGACCGCCCGCGCGGCGTCGGCGTTGCCGCCCACCGCGAAGATCCAGTTGCCGACGCGGGTGCGCAGCAGGATCCAGGTCGCCAGGGCGACCAGCGCGATCCACCACAGGATCGTCACCTGCACGTCCACGCCGCCGATGGTCAGGTGCGAGGCGAACAGCACCCGCGCCGAGTCGAAGCCCTCCATGTCACCGATCGTCTTGGTGGAGACGGTGCCGCTGATCAGCTTGGTGAACCCCAGGTTCAGGCCGGTCAGCATGAAGAAGGTGCCGAGCGTGATGATGAAGCTGGGGAGTTTCGTCCGGGTCAGCAGGAAGCCGTTGAAGAACCCGATGGCCAGCGTGACCAGCAACGACACCCCGACGCCGACCCAGGTGTTGGCCGTCATCTGGTAGCTGAACATCGACGAGACCAGCGCCGAGCTGACCACCATGACGCCGGCCGACAGGTCGAACTCGCCGCCGATCATCAGCAGCGCCACCGGGACGGCCATGATGCCGATGGTCGAGGAGGCGTACAGCACCGTCGACAGGCTCGACGCCCGCAGGAAACTGTCCGCCGCGAACGAGAAGAAGACGAAGACGGCGATCGCGCCGACCACCGCGCCCAGCTCCGGGCGTCCCAGCAGGCGGCGGCCCGGCGACCGGCGCAGCAGCCGCTCGTCCGGCGTCCGATCCGCCGGTGCCTCCTTGCGTACGGAGACCCGCGCGCCGCTCATCGGGTCCTCCGCTCGGTGTACTTACGCAGCGCGGCGGCGTCCTTCTTGGTGAGGATCTGCGGACCGGTGAGCACCGGCTTGCCGCCGCCGAGGACATCGGCGTTGTACTTGTACAGCCACAGCAGGTCCACGGCCTGGTAGCCCTGGAGGTAGGGCTGCTGGTCGACGGCGAACCCGAGGGTCCCGTCCTCCAGGCCCTTGGCGACCTGCGGGTTCAGGTCGAAGGTGTCGATCTCGGCCTTGCTGCCCGCCTGCTCCTTGGCCTTGACGGCGGTGGGCGCGAACGGCGCGCCGAGCGTGACGACGGCGTCGATGCCGGCGTCGGCCTGGAGCTTGGACTCGATGCTCGACTGGACGTCGGGCATGTTCGTGCCCTCCACGTACAGCTTCTCCATCGTGCCGTCGAAGGTCTTCTTCGCGCCGTCGCAGCGCTGCTCGTGCCCGACGTTGCCCTGCTCGTGCAGGACGCACAGCGCCTTCTTCCTGCCGCGCTTGTTCAGCTCCTCGCCGACGGCCTCGCCGGCGACGGTCTCGTCCTGGCCGATGTGGGTGAGCGCGCCGTACGCCTTGGAGACCTCGGAGCCGGAGTTCACCGTGATCACGGGGATACCGGCCCGCTCGGCCTTGGCGACGACGTCCTTCATGGCGTCCGGCTTGGCCAGCGTGACGATCAGCCCGTCGACCTTCTGGTCGATGTAGGACTGCACGAGCTGGCTCTGCCGCTGCGCTTCCTTGTCGTGCCCGTAGACGAACTTGATGTTGTCCTTCGCCGCGGCCTGCTCGGCGCCGCTCTGAACGATGTCCCAGAACGTGTCGCCGTCCCCCGAGTGGGTGACCATCGCGAAGGTCCACCTGGGGGTGTCGACGGCGGCCCGGCCGCCGGCGGCCCTGGCGGCGCGCTCGTCCTCGGCGCGCTTGCCGCCCGTGCTGCTGCATCCCGCCAGGGATCCCGCGAGCACCGCTGCCAGCACGACGCTCACCGCGCGTACCGCTGTCCGAACCCTTGCCACGAGGTCTTGCCCTTCTCCCTGTCGCTCCCTGTCGTCACTCCGCCGTCACTCCGCGCTGGGTGCGCGGGCCGCGTACCCGGGCACCGACCGATCGGTCCCGGCCGCCCAAGTATCCGTTACGACTGTTCTGCGGGGGTTCATGGGGTCCGGCGCACGGCGTATCGCCGGTGATTCCGGGGTGGCGACGGGCCCACCGCGGCCCGGTCGGTCCACGGTGGGGGATTTCTAGCGGTGGCGGCGGAAGCCCGTCAATGGTTTTGTCCGAACATTCTTACGGTGCTAGGGGTGACCTTCCGGCGGATGATTACGGAGCGTTACGATGAGCGGGTGGGGTCGTGACTACGGTCCGTGACGATCGGTGGTCGCGGTCACGGTCGCGGCTGCGGATCGCCACGAGTGACAAAGAGCGGCAGGCAGGGCGTGGATCCGCCCGCCGGACCATCGGCTCAGGGGCCCGTGAGAAGCCGGCTCAGGGGACGTAAGAGAAGCCTCGCTCAGGGCCGGCCGTACGAGAAGCCTGGAGAAGCCTGATCAGGGCCGAACGAGGAGCTGGAACTCGAAGGCGTAACGCGAGGCGCGATAGACGTGCGCGCCGAACTCCACCGCGCGGCCGGTGTCGTCGAAGGTCGTCCGCCGCATGGTGAGCAGCGGCGCGCCCGCCTCCTCGCCGAGCAGCCCGGCCTCGTCCGCCGTGGCCGCCCGCGCCCCGATCGCCTGGCGGGCGCTGTGCAGCGTGATCCCGGCCCCGCGCATGAGGCGGTAGAGGCCGGTCTCCTCCAGCCGTGCGGTGTCGGCCTTGATCAGGTCGAGGGGGAGGTGGTTGACGAGGTGGGCGACGGGCTCGCCGTGCGTCAGGCGCAGCCGCTCGATCAGCGCGACCTCCGTCCCCTCGGCGACACCGAGCGCCGCCGCGACCTCGGCGCCGGCCCCGGTGGTGGTGTTCCGCAGGACCCGGGTGGCCGGTTCCAGCCCGGCCGCCTCCAGGTCGTCGTACAGGCTGCTCAGCTCCAGGGGACGCTTGACCTGGCTGTGCACCACCTGAGTGCCCACGCCCCGGCGGCGCACCAGCAGCCCCTTGTCGACGAGCGCCTGAATGGCCTGCCGGACGGTCGGCCGGGACAGGCCCAGGCGCCCGGCGAGTTCGATCTCGTTGCCGAGAAGGCTGCCGGGGGTGAGCTTGCCGGTCTCTATGGCCGCTTCGAGCTGCTGGGACAGCTGGAAGTAGAGCGGGACCGGACTGCTCCGGTCCACGCTGAACTGAACGGTGCTCCCGGCGCTCGCATCGCGTCTTCCCACGCTGGGGAGCGTATCCCCCGCCCCGAATGACGGGAAGTCCGGTGGTCAGGTTGTCCGGACATGGGGCGTCGGCCACATCCAGTCCGTCCACATCCAGCCCGTCCGGCGATTGAGGACAACGCCCCCGGCGTTCACCGGCACCCACACCAGCGCCCGCCCCGCCCGACAAGCGCTGCCCGCGTCACCGGCCGTCCTCGCGCACAGGCCCGGCCGGACCACCGGTGCCGCCGCACCCGTGTCCCGGGGGCACACGGTGCCGGGGCCGGGGCCGGCTGCGCCGCCACGTACGCAAAGGAACAACCGGCGACGCGGGCCGACCGCAACTGCACGCGGACCGGCCGCTACCACCGCACCGGAAGCTGCTCCGTCCCCCGGATCAACATGCCGCTGCGCCACTTCAGCGCATCCGGCTCCGCGTCCAGTGCCAGGCCGGGGCAGCGGTCCAGCAGGGTACGGACGGCTATGCGGCCCTCCATACGGGCCAGCGGCGCGCCGAGGCAGAAGTGGATGCCGTGGCCGAAAGCGACGTGGCCGCGCGCGTCGCGCGTGATGTCGAAGTCGTCCGCGGCGGCGAACCGCTCGGGGTCCCGGTCCGCGGAGGCCAGGGCGACCAGCACCATCGCCCGGGCCGGGATCACCGCCCCGCCGACCTCGATCGGCTCGGTGGTGAACCGCCAGGTCGCGGTCTCCACCGGGCCGTCGTACCGCAGCATCTCCTCCACCGCGTTGTCCAGGAGGGACGGGTCCGCCCGCAGGGCCGCGAGTTGCTCGGGGTGCTGGAGCAGGGCGCGCACACCGTTGGAGATCAGGTTGACGGTCGTCTCGTGCCCGGCGACCAGCAGCAGGAAGGCCATGCCGGTCAGCTCTTCGCCGGCGAGCCGGTCGCCGTCCTCGTCGCTGGTCCGTATCAGGGCGCTGAGCAGGTCGTCCCCCGGGTTGTGCCGCTTCTCCTCGATCAGGACCGGGAGGTACCGGGCCATCGCCCGTTGCGCCGCTTCCGCCGCCTCCTGGCTGGTCGGTGCGACCATCTCGTTGGACCAGGCCCGGAAATCGTCACGCTCAAGGTCCGGTACGCCCAGCAGTTCGCAGATGACCGTCATGGGCAGCGGAAAGGCCAGCGCCTCCACGAGGTCGGCGCGCCCGTCCGGGGAGGCCAGCATGGCGTCCACCAACTCGTCGGTGATGCTCTGCACGCGGGGGCGGAGCGCTTCCACGCGGCGGGAGGTGAACTCCTTGGCCACGAGCTTGCGCAGCCGGGTGTGCTCCGGCGGGTCGCTGTCCAGCATGTTGACGAGGGTCTTTTCCTCCTCGGTGGCCTCCGTCGCCCCGTAGGTCGTCCAGTCCTTGCTCAGCCTCTGATCGGCGAGCACGGACCGCACCTCGTCATAGCCGACGACCAGCCAGGCTTCCTGGCCGTCCGGGAGGCGCACGAAGTGCACCGGCCCCTCGGCGCGCAGCTTGGCGTAGTACGGGTAAGGATCGGCGACGAAATCCTGGCCGTAGGCGCCCAGGTCAACGATGTCCGGCATGTGCAACTCCGCCCCTCGTGTTGCATAACAGGTGAGCCTCACCGTACGTAGCCCCACGTCCCCTGGCATCGACCCGAAGGAGGAGAGCGGAAGCGGCCGGTCCTCCTGCCGCGGTAGCACGCGCCGCAGGGACCTGACGGTCAGTCAGTTACCCGTCACGCCACGTCCATCGGCAAGTGCGGGCCGGGGAAAAACCGGAGTGACGAACCACCGTGACAACATCCCTCCGCGTACGCCGTCCGGACTCCTCCCCGCGTCCTGCCACACCTCTCCCCGTCCGGCCACATCCCTCCCCGCGTCCTGCCGCATCCCTCCCCGCGTCCGCCCAATCACTTGGCCCCCGGGCCTCAGGCCGTGAAACCCCTGGCCGCTGATCCCGTGCCCGCCTCGGGCGGGGCGACGTCGGCTAGGCGGGCGAGGAGTTCGGCTGCCCGCTTGGCGACGGTGTCGCGGTCGCCCTCCGCGAGCGAGGCTCCCATGCCCACCGCGACCGCGCCCGCGGCTATCCACTCCGGCGCGCTCTCGATCGTCACGCCTCCCGTTGGCACCACGGGCGCCTGCGGCAGCGCCGCGCGGACGTCCCGCAGCCAGTCGGGACGGTGCGCGGAGGCGGGGAAGAGCTTGAGCGCGTCCGCGCCCAGCTCCATGGCCCGGACCATTTCGGTCGGCGTGGCCACACCCGGGAAGACCGGGATGCCGTAGCGGTGTCCCGTACGGATGACCTCGGCGTCCAGACTCGGCGAGACCAGGAAACGGGCGCCCGCGTCGACGGCCATCCGAGCTGAGGTGGCGTCCAGGACCGTGCCCGCGCCGATGACCGCGTCGTCACCGAGCTCACGGGTGAGCGTCGTGACCGCCTCCAGCGCGAAAGGCGTGGTCAGCGATATCTCCAGACTGGTGATCCCGGCGGACAGCAGGGTGTCGGCGGTCGCACTCGCCTCGTCGTAGGACTCACTGCGAACAATGGCGAAGACGCGCTGCGCCAGTGCTGCCCGGGTGATCTCCCAGCGGTACACGGCAGTTCGCCGCCTTTCCTCTTTTCCATCGCCGAACGCTCGATGTCGCCTCACCGCACCCCACATGGAGCCACGGCACCTCCTGGCCGGGCGGCGCCGCCGGTGACCACCTCCGGCCCCATTGCCGCCGATGCCCGCCCATTCATCGTTTCCCCCGGAACGCTACCGGGGGCCACTGACAAATCTCTCCCGGGGGTACGCCACCCGACGCCGCACAGCTCAGGAAAAGGCCGTACTGCCGGGGTCGGACGGGGCCCTCCGAAGTCCGACGGGGACCATCGGGGGCCGCCTCGGGACCCGCCGTCGTATACGCAGAAGTGGCGGCCGGGACGCCGGGTATCAGCCCGCGCGCCCCTGCCGCCACCTCGCCGCCACCTCTTGGCGGAGCCTCGTCTCAGCAGCCGCGGTCGACGAGGTCGAAGGACCGGTAGTGGTCGGCCGTGTAGTAGTCCTCCTGGTACTTGGAGCCGGTCACGATGCGCCGGGCACCCCGGTCCGGCGAGCCCGGCGTGATGACGGTGTACTCGTGGTAGTACCCGGAACGCTGCGCCGGCAGGATGCGCTCGCGGTTCTGGAACACCGTCCCGTCCTTCGAGTACGGGAACGGCCCGCCCTTGGCGATCAGCCGCAGCGTGTCATGGGCCTGCGACGGCAGGTCCGAGTAACAGATCTGCCCAACCGAAGCCGCCTTCGCGGCAGGGGCGACGGTAGCGACATGCGCGGTAACGGCCACCGGCGCGGAAACCGGCGTGGCGGCAACCGCCGACCCACCGAAAACCAGCGCCGACGCCAGCGCACCCAGGGCACCAATACGGGAAATACGCGCGGCACGGGAACCCCGGGCCGACCGGGAAAGAGGGGGAGTCTTCATGGACACCACAATGACGCGCGTAGACAGGCACCTGTCAACCCAACTTCCTCGTGTTTTCCGGGAGTTCATCGGGGGTGGGGGATGTTCATCGGGGCGAGGTCGGGATTGTTGGGGCTATTTCGGGCGGTGGGGTGAGGGCGGGCGGGAGCGAGGTGGGGGCGCAGCGGGCCCCGAGGGCTGTTCTCGTCTCATGTGATGCGCGACGGGACGGCGGGTCGGGGTGGGGTGGGGTGGTGAGACCGAGTACACAACGTCGGGGTACGCGCGGGTCCGCGGCACGGCTGGGCGATATGGGGCGCGGCGCCTTGCTCACACGTCTCCGGGCCATCAATTCCAGCTTCCCGCTCGCATTTTCCCTTTTCGCACGTAGGATCGATGCCATCTTCGCGGCCGAGCATCAAGCCGGAGGGGCTGAGCGACATGCGGCTTCGCCATCCTCTACGGGCACCCGGCGCCAGGGCTCGAACATGAATCGAACTGATTGAAATTACGGGTGCTGGCCGACAAAACGCCAGGTCGGGAAGTGTCGGCCCCGCGCGTGCGGGGGTGGTCCCCGCAGGTCAGCGCCTACATGCGAAAATCGTCCGTCGGCCCCGCGCGTGCGGGGGTGGTCCCGTCCCGGCCCTTCTTCGTGGTGTACTCCACCAGTCGGCCCCGCGCGTGCGGGGGTGGTCCGTTTGGTGAATTCATTGAGTGGATCAAAGATCTGTCGGCCCCGCGCGTGCGGGGGTGGTCCGCGGGACGGGCCGACGAGTGGATGGGAAACACCGTCGGCCCCGCGCGTGCGGGGGTGGTCCGCAGACCGTCCGCCAGGAGCTGGCCGCCGACCCGTCGGCCCCGCGCGTGCGGGGGTGGTCCCCCGCAGGAGCCGATCAGTGCGGACGCCCGCTGGTCGGCCCCGCGCGTGCGGGGGTGGTCCGGAGTGCGCCAGCAGCGCGGGATCCCTGTTTGCGTCGGCCCCGCGCGTGCGGGGGTGGTCCCGTCTCCCACGACGAGCGCTCCCGGGCCCTGCGGTCGGCCCCGCGCGTGCGGGGGTGGTCCTCCGTTCACCCCGAACAAAAACCACCGCCCCCGGTCGGCCCCGCGCGTGCGGGGGTGGTCCCGGAGCGACCTCCCGGCCGACTGCGCCCCCGGCGTCGGCCCCGCGCGTGCGGGGGTGGTCCGTGCAGCATGGCCTACCCGGACGGGATCGGCGAGTCGGCCCCGCGCGTGCGGGGGTGGTCCGCCCGGCGCCTGACCGGCCGGACCGGCGCCCTGGTCGGCCCCGCGCGTGCGGGGGTGGTCCCCGGACTACACCTGGCCCACCTGCACCGCCTGCGTCGGCCCCGCGCGTGCGGGGGTGGTCCGTAGCCCTCATCGCCGGGGGTCCACGTCTCGGTGTCGGCCCCGCGCGTGCGGGGGTGGTCCGCCAGGCCGTCCGGCAGGGGGAGGAGACCGGCGGTCGGCCCCGCGCGTGCGGGGGTGGTCCGGCGGCCTCCGGGTCGGTCACCTGCTCCATGAGGTCGGCCCCGCGCGTGCGGGGGTGGTCCGCAGGCTAAGGACCTAGGCGCGACGACTCAGTTGTCGGCCCCGCGCGTGCGGGGGTGGTCCGACAGCGCCATCGTCGCGGTCGAAGACGACGGAAGTCGGCCCCGCGCGTGCGGGGGTGGTCCGCGCCTCCTCGTGGCTGACCGCGACGCGCTGCTGTCGGCCCCGCGCGTGCGGGGGTGGTCCGCCCCGGATGGTTGGCCAGCTGTGGTCGGGCCGGTCGGCCCCGCGCGTGCGGGGGTGGTCCGGGGGCGCAAGGCGCCTCGCAGCGGCCTCGCGCGTCGGCCCCGCGCGTGCGGGGGTGGTCCAGGCAATCCGCAGCAAGGGCAGTTCGCGGAAGCGTCGGCCCCGCGCGTGCGGGGGTGGTCCTAGAAACGCGCCCGGCCTCCGACCCGCCCGGACGTCGGCCCCGCGCGTGCGGGGGTGGTCCCGTGCAGAGTTCGATGTGGCGGAGGTACCGGCCGTCGGCCCCGCGCGTGCGGGGGTGGTCCTTCCGCGACTACGCGGTAAGGCGGAATGGCTGAAGTCGGCCCCGCGCGTGCGGGGGTGGTCCGATGATCCGGTCGTACAGCGGGGCGATCGGGGCGTCGGCCCCGCGCGTGCGGGGGTGGTCCGCCCGCGCTGGGCGGGAGCTGGACGGGCCGCACGTCGGCCCCGCGCGTGCGGGGTGGTCCCCCCGGACCGATCACTTACGGGCGATTCGGCGGTCGGCCCCGCGCGTGCGGGGGTGGTCCGAGCGCGGCACCGACGATTACCGTCCCCTTTACGTCGGCCTCGCGCGTGCGGGGGTGGTCCAAGCATTTGGCGGAGAATTCGGGGAAATGCAGTGTCGGCCCCGCGCGTGCGGGGGTGGTCCTCCGCTACGCGTCGGGATTGGGTTTCTATACCTGTCGGCCCCGCGCGTGCGGGGGTGGTCCCTCATCAACGTCCCCCTCACCGCAGATGTCAAAGTCGGCCCCGCGCGTGCGGGGGTGGTCCCTCTTCGGCCTGGCGCAGCAGGTCGGCGCGACGGTCGGCCCCGCGCGTGCGGGGTAGCCCGCTCCCCACCCCGAACCCTCGCTTTACCTATCAGGCAAAATTTTTGCCTCTAAGGTCAACCTCTTCTATACCGGACACATGACCGACCACCCCGCCGAGTCACCCCCACCCCCCACCCGCTCGGCACCCCACTCCCCCAGCCGGGCAACCGAACCGAACCCCGCCCAGGGCCCCCGCACGGCCGCGCCCGCCGACGAGGCGACCTCCGACTCCCCCGCCACCCCACTCACCCCTCAGGCAACCGACCTCCCCTCGGTTGCCCCGCGGCTGCGGGACCTGCGGATGCGGAGCAAGCTCACTCTGGAGGCGGCGGCGCGGCGGGTGGGGCTGTCGCCGGCGCATCTGTCGCGGTTGGAGACCAATCGGAGGCAGCCGTCGCTGCCGATGCTGCTGGCGTTGGCACGTACGTACGGGACAACGGTATCGGACCTTCTGGGCGAGACAGCGGCCGAACGGGACCCCATCGTGCGGGCCGCTCGGGCCGAGCCATCGGAGGCCGGCGGCTGGACGTATTGGACGGCGGGCGGGGCCGGTCGGGCCATGCAGGCGCTGCGGGTGCGCGTTCCGATGCGGGCGCAGGGCGATCTGGTGCGGGTGCACCCCGGCGAGGAGTGGCTGTACGTCCTGAAGGGGCACCTGCGACTCGTCCTCGGCGAGACGGTGCACATCCTGGAGCCCGGCGACGCCGCGCACTTCGACTCGCTGACCCCGCACCGCATCACGGCGGCCACCCCCGAAGGGGCGGAGCTGCTGTTCGTGCATACATTGCTGCAGAGCGGCGCAGCCGGGCTGTGCCTGGGCGATGCGGCGCCCCACCACGGCCTGTGAGCGAAAGAAGGAAACCTGATCATGCCTGACGAGCCCATACCCCCGGCGTCGTCCTCCGCGTCATCCTCCGACTCGTCCACTCCTGCGGACCCCTCGGCCCCCGCCTCCGCTCCCAAGCCCGAGAACAGCACGGCCCAGAACAGCACGGCCCAGAACATCTCCGCGCAGAACACCTCGGCCCAGAACACCTCGGCCGCCCCTTCCGCCCCCGGCAGCACCGAGGCCCCCGGCGACGGCGCCGCCCGCCCGCGGACCTACGTGGAGAACAAGCCCCCGCTCGGCGTCTACGTGCGCGTCTTCATCTACGTGGTGGCCACCCACGTCCTGCTGGGGTTCTTCTACTTCATCATGGTCATGGCCAAGTCACGCTGACGAGAGGCGCGGAACGAGGGACGAGGGGACGAAGAGGCGAGGAGGCGAGGAAGTGTCGGCCCGCCCCTGAGGCAGCCGCCGACGACCAGGCCGTCCCCGCGACCGCGACGCCCGGTCCGTCCCCCGAGCACATGCCAAGACCCGCGGCGCTCCTGTCACCGCGGGCCCGCATCCGGTCGCGGGTGCTCGCGGTAGGCGGCGCCCACCGGCGGGTACACCCCTCATGACGTGGCCGACGGCGGACGGCCGTCGCCGCCACTCAGCTCACCGAGGCATGCCGCGTTCCGCCTTCCACCGCACGTCGCAGGCGTACCCGCCGACGCGGTGCCGCGCGGATCCGGGCCCCTCGTGCCCCGAGTTGCCGCGCTCACGAAGGACACCTCATGGCTGACCGCCTCACCCGTGCCCGTCCGAGGGTTCGCGCCCTGGGAGGACCGACCGTGGTCATCGACCACTGCGGCCTCCGCCTCGTCACCGACCCCACGCTCGACGCGGCGGGCGGGACCTACGACGCGGGCCCGGTCACCCTGCGGAAGACCGAGGGCCCGGCGGCCACGGCAAAGGACATCGGCGCCGTCACCGCCGTCCTGCTCTCACACGATCAGCACCCCGACAACCTCGACACCGCGGGGCGGGCCTTCCTGGACACGGTGCCGCTCGTCCTGACCACCCCCGAGAGCGCCGACCGTCTCGGCGGCATGGTCGTCGGCCTGCCTCCTTGGCGCGGCGTCCACCTGCCCTGCCCCGACGGCGGCACGCTGACCGTCACCGCGATACCGGCCCGGCACGGGCCCGAGGGCACCGAGGTCATCACAGGAGCCGTCACCGGTTTCCTGCTCAGCGGTACGGACGCGGAGACGGTCTACATCAGCGGCGACAACGTGGACACGTCGGTGGCCACTGAGGTGCGCCGACGCCACGGTGACGTCGACGTCGCCGTGCTGCACCTAGGGGCAGCGCAACTCGCCCGCACGGGACCGGCGCTGCTGTCGATGAACGGGGAGCAGGCGGTGCGAACGGCCAAGGTCCTCGGCGCCCGCGTGGTCGTCCCCGTCCACCACGACGGGTGGGCGCACTTCACCGAGGGCCGGGAGGGGATCGTCGACGCCTTCGCACGGGCCGACCGTGCCGCACTGCTGGCCTGGCCCGAGGCGGCGTAGTTCGGTGGAGAGTGGTCGAAGAAACCCTAGGTGATCCGGTGCGCGGCGCGCGAACCGCCACCCGGGCCCACCGCCGCGCACCCCGTGTCAGGGCTTGAAAGGCCCGCCGGTCAGGCTCCGCGCACCTTGAGGCGTCTTCCGGCGTCGGTACCGTGGGCGGCGGACCGCGTGGCCGCACCGGCGCGTACGGCGCGTTCCTCCTCGTACGGCGTGGGCGCGACCGTCACGCCGGGCGGGTCCGCGCGTCCCCACCACCGAGGAGGACGACCCCATGTCCCACACGCCCGATGACGCGCCCAGCGCTCACAGCGCGACTCCCGACAGCGCGCCCGGCATCACTCCGCACGGCACCGCCCCCTACGGCGGGATGGGCGCGGAGGAACTCCTGGACAACGCCGCCCGGGAGCTGGCCCCCGCCGAGAACCCCCTCGTCGACGCGATCTCCGCCGGCACGGCACCCCGAGAGGTCTTCGCCGCCGTGGCCCTCGAACAGCGGCACGTCATCCCCTCCGACCGCACCAGCTTCGGCCACCTGGCGCGCCGCGCGGCGGACGCCCCGCCCACAGCCGCGTTCTTCGACCTGCTGGCGGAGGGCGAGACAGTGGCCCTGACCAGGCTGGCCGGTCTGACGTCCGCCTGCGGCCTGACAGAGAAGGAGACCTCCGGGTACGAGCCGCGGCCCGGCTGCCAGGGGTACCCCGCGTACGTGTCCTGGCTCGCCCTGCACGCGGAACCCGTCGACGTCGTGATCGCGCTGACCGCCAACTTCGCGGCCTGGGGCCGGTACTGCGCGACCGTCTCTCAGGCCATGCGCGAGCACTACGCCTTCGGGGCCGAGGCACGGGCCTTCTTCGACTTCTTCGCGGAGCCCGGCCCCGAACTGGACGACCGGGCGCGCGCCGCCGTCCGGCACGGTCTGGAGACCGGTGCGGTGACCCTCCACCTGGCCCACCGTTACGGCCGCCTGCTCCAGGCGTACGAGGAGATGTTCTGGGGGGCGCTGCTTCCTCCGGAGTGAGGGCGACGCTTCTTCCTCCGGGGCGAGGGCGGCCCTTCTTCCTTCGGGGTGAGCGGTGGCAGGGTCCCGTCCGTGCTCAGCGCGGACGCATGGCAGAAACGCGGACGCACGGCAGGAGTGCGGACGCACGGCAGAGGGGAGAGCCGGTCGGTCGGGACGCTTCCCGACCAACCGGCCCCGCTGCTCGCTCTCCTCAGCCCCTCGCTGCACCAGGAGCCAATCCCAGGGGAACAGGTCCCTGGGCATCAGCTCCCTGGGGAACAAGCCCCTGGGGGAACAGGTCCCCGGGGACCAAGCCCCCGAGGCTGAGATCGCGGGGGATCAGCTCCCCGGGGACCGGACGCCTCAGCCCCGTTCGAGCAGTTCGCCCGCCGGTTCCGTCAGCGTGCCGCCGTCGTTGATCCGCTGACCGCGCAGCCAGGTGGAACGAACGACGCCGTACAGGGTCTTGCCCGCGTACGCGGTGATCTTGTTGCGGTGCTGGAGCTCGTCCGCGTCCACGGTGAACGTCTCGTCCGGAGCAAGGACGGCGAAGTCGGCGTCCCGGCCGGGCTCGATGGCGCCCTTCCGGTCCAGGCCCACCAGCGCCGCCGGCGCGGTGGACATCCAGCGGACGACGTCCTCCAGCGAGTGGCCGCGGGCGCGGGCGGCGGTCCAGATGGCGGGCAGGCCGAGTTGGAGGGAGGAGATACCGCCCCACGCCTGGCCGAAGTCGGGGGTCTTCAGGTCGGTGGTGGAGGGCGAGTGGTCGGAGACGATGCAGTCGATCGTGCCGTCGGCGAGGCCCTGCCACAGCGCGTCCTGGTTGGACGCCTCGCGGATGGGCGGGCAGCACTTGAACTCCGTGGCGCCGTCGGGGATCTCCTCGGCGGTCAGGGTCAGGAAGTGCGGGCAGGTCTCCACCGTGATCTTGACGCCCTCGGCCTTGGCAGCCGTGATCAGCGGCAGCGCGTCGCTGGAGGACAGGTGCAGGACGTGCACCCGTGCGTTCAGCTTCTTCGCCAGCGCGATGAGGCCGGCGATCGCGTCGTTCTCGGACGCGCGCGGGCGCGAGGCGAGGAAGTCGGCGTACTTGGGGCCACTGGGCTGCGGCGCCGCCTCCAGGTGGCCCGGGTCCTCGGCGTGCACGATCAGCAAGCCGTCGAAGCCCGCGATCTCGGTGAGCGCCGCCGCCAGTTCCTCCTGGTTCACCTCGGGGAACTCCTCCACGCCCGAAGGCGACAGGAAGCACTTGAACCCGAAGACCCCGGCGTCGTGCAGCGGACGCAGGTCCTTGACGTTGCCGGGTATCGCGCCGCCCCAGAAGCCGACGTCGATGTGGGCCTTGTCGCGGGCCACCTCGCGCTTGGTGTCGAGGTGGGCGGCGGTGGTGGTCGGCGGGAGGCTGTTGAGCGGCATGTCCACGAGGGTGGTGATGCCGCCGGCCGCCGCGGCGCGGGTGGCGGTCCAGAAGCCCTCCCACTCGGTGCGCCCGGGATCGTTGACGTGGACGTGCGTGTCGACGAGGCCGGGAAGCAGGACGTCGTCACCGAAGTCCTCGACCCGCGCCCCGGCCGGCACCTCGGCGTCGTACGGCAGCACCGCCGCGATCTTCCCGTCCTTGACGGTGACGGACGCGGCCCGCGTCCCCTCCGGCGTGACGACCCGCCTGGCACGCAGCACCAGCTCTACCTCGGACACCCAGTCCTCCCCTTTCGTGTTCTTCTGCCTTGGTTTCCGTACGTCGTTCGGTACGGGTTCTGTTCGTTCGGTGCGTTTCCACGCGTTCGGTGCGCTTCCGTGCGTTCCGTGCCCTCGGTGCGGTCGGCGCGTTTCTCCTTCCGCACGTCCGATGTGGATTCCGGATGTGGATTCCGCATGTCCGGTGCGGATTCCGGGCGTTCGGTGCGGGTTCCGGGCGGGCACTCGGGGTGCATTGCGGGCCGCGGATGCGCTCGCTCGCTGACGACGCCTCCGCGCGGCAGATCGGCACGCCGGCACCTCGGCGTATCGGCGCACCGGGGGCGGTTCAGCAGCAGCCGGGCGAGTGGCCGCTGCCCGGTCCTGCCCCTACGAACCGAAACGCGCAGCCCGAAGAAATCCGGAGAGGGCAGAAGAGTGCCGCCCCGAGCCGAAACCGAGCCGACCGAGGAGCGCTCCCCGGGCCGGCATCCGCCTCAACGGACCACCCACCTCTCCCGCACGCCGTCCGGCACTTTCGCACTACGGAATTCAACGAACTGTTGAACGGAGTCTTCACTCAGGACCGCGCTCCGTCAAGACCCTTCCTTGGACGGCGCTCCCGCCTCCGAACCGGCCCCGGGCCTCGTCAACGGCCCCATCACCGGGTCCGCACCGCCCGATCCGGCCTCCCCGACCGCTCCGACCTTCCCGGCCCGGGACGGGACGACGGCATCGGGTACCGGCTCCCGCTCGCCGCCCCTGCCCGCGTCCACGCGGGCCCCGGATACCCGTCCCCGCCCCGACACCAGGTAATAGATCCCGCCCGCGATCCCCATCCCGAAGACCCAGGAGAACGGCGCCACATCCTCGAACGCCTTCACCAGCGCGAGCACCGCCGACACCGCCGCGGCCGGGACGAAGGCGAGCACCGCCTTCGGGTTGTAGCCCCGGCGGTAGTGGTACGGGCCCGCGCGGTCCGCCGAGAACAGCGCGTCCACATCGATCCGGCCCCGCCGCACGTAGTAGTAGTCCACCAGCAGGATCGCCACCAGCGGCCCCAGGAAGGCCCCGAGCGCCCCCAGGAAGTACTGGATGACCAGGGCGGACGAGTACAGCTTCCACGGCATGACGAGCACCGCCAGCACCGCCGTGATCATGCCGCCGCGCTTGAAGTCGAGGTATTTGGGGGCGAGGTTGGCGAAGTCGTAGGCGGGCGAGACGAAGTTCGCGACGACGTTGATGCCGATGGTGGCGACGACGAAGGACAGGGCTCCGATGACCGTCACGACCGGGTTGTCGATCTTCTCGATCACCTTCACCGGGTCGTAGATCGCCTCGCCGAAGACGGAGATCGTGCCCGCGGTGACGAGCACGGCGACCACCGCGAAGGCGGTGAAGTTCACCGGCAGTCCGAGCAGATTGCCGCGCCTGTAGGAGCGGTGGTCGGGGGTGAAACGCGCGAAGTCGGCGTAGTTCAGCACAAGCGTCAGAAAGGTCGCGACCGTCAGGCTGACCGCGATCAGGCTCTCCCTGACCTGCTCCCCGGCCCCCAGCCCCGTCAGACTGCGCGTGAGCGAGATGTCCCCACCCGCCTTGACCAGCAGATATACCGCGAGCGCCAGCACGACCAGCCAGACCACAGGGCCGGTCGCGAAGTCCTGGACCTTGCGGATGAACTCCATCCCCCGGGTCAGCAGCACCGCCTGGAGCCCCCACATCACCATGAAGGAGATCCATCCCAACGTGGACAGCCCGAGGAACGAATTCTGGTGGTACGCGGCCAGACCGGGCGCCACTTGGATGGCCAGCAGCACCACCGCCGTCGAGGCCAGCCAGGTCTGGATGCCGTACCAGGCCACTGCCATGACGGCACGCAGAAGTGCGGGGATGTTGGCCCCGTACACGCCCCAACTCGCCCGGGCCAGAACGGGGTACGGGACGCCGGTGCGGTGACCGGCGTGACCCATGCGGTTCATGAACCAGTGGACGATGCTGATGCCGACCAGCAGCGCGAGGAAGACCTCCCAGGCGGGCAGCCCCAGCACGAACAGGCTGGAGGCGAAGGCGTAGTTGCTGATGGCGTGGGTGTCGGACATCCACAGGGCGAAGATGCTGTAGGTGCGCCAGTTCCGTTTGGCGGCCGGCGCCAAGTCCTCGTTGAAGAGGCGCGGGTCGGGGCGCCATTCCGAGCCACCGGCCGGGGTCGCCCCGGGCCCAGGTGCGGGCCTCGCCTCCCCACCGTTCTCCGATTTCGGTCTGTGCTTCGAGGGTGTTGCCACGGTGCCTCCCGAGGGGTTGGAGGGAGCCCGAAGTGAGCGCGGCTCGTGTGCAGCAGGACGGAGAGAGTCGGAACGAGTGCGGTGGGGCGGGGTGACGGAGCAGAACGTTCCGAACCGGAACCGGAACGGGAGCGGGAACGGACCGAGCCAGCGCGGACGGAGTCAGCACGGACGGCACCCGCACCCGGCGCGCACCCAGTAGACATCAGTTGTCTGACGTTTCGACCCGCGAAGAAAGGCCGACGGTTCCGCCACCCCGACCGTCCCGACCAGCCCCCAAATGAACACTGAGCGGCCAAGCTCCGATCGCCTTCGGTCGCGGCGGGGCAAAGCTACGCGCCGTGCTCGTCGTCAACCCCAACTCGATGACCGCCTCGGCGAACTTCACCGCCGCGGCCACCCCGTCCACCACCGGCACTCCGAGCGCCGCCTCGACCTTCTCCTGAAGCCCGGCCATGCCGCCGCAGCCCAGGCACACGACCTCGGCGCCGTCCCGTACGACCTCGCGGGCGGTGTGGGTGATCACCCGCACCGTGCGGTCCGGGTCCTCCTCCAGTTCCAGCACGCCGAGCCCGGTCCCCCGGACCGCGGCGCACCGCTGGAGCAGGCCGGCGGTCAGCAGCCGGTCGCGAATCTGCGGGACGGCGCGGTCCAGGGTCGTGACGACGCCGTACGCGTGACCGAGCAGCATCGCCATCTGGGCGGCGCACTCGGTGATGTCCAGGACGGGGACGTCCAGCAGTTCCTGCGCGCCTTCCCGGCCCGGTTCGCCGAAACCGGCCATGACGAGCGCGTCGTAGGGGGTGTCCAGGGTGGCGAGGCGGTCCAGAACGGCCGCCGCGCTGAGGTAGCCCTCGAAGTGGCCCTCGATCGATTCGGGTCCCCAGAGGGGTTCGGTGGCGATGATCTCCGTGCCGGGGGCGGCCACGGCGGTGGCGGTGGCGCGGATCGCAGCGGTCATGGACGCCGTGGTGTTCGGGTTCATGACGAGAATGCGTCTGTCACTCACATGAGACTCCAGCGCTTTGGAGGATTCCACAGAATGGACAGCGTCTTTCGCCTAGCAGAACGTAGCTACGGCCACTGGCAGCGTCAAGAGATCGTCAGCAGTGCGGGCCCCTAGCTGCGACGAAGCCTCTGACCGGCACGAACGAGCGTGCGATAGGCCGTGTGTCCACCGGAACAGACCGGTAGGCTGCTTCGGGTCGGTCCCCGCTCCCGCAAGACCGAGCCGAGGCCCGAGACCACCAGCCCCGAAAGGAACGCGTCGTGCCGCCGTCCAGCGCCAGCACTACCGCCGCCGCAGCCAAGCCCGCAGCGAGCGGCGGTGTCCAGTCCCTTGAGCGCGCCTTCGACCTGCTGGAGCGGATGGCCGACGCCGGTGGCGAGGTCGGCCTGAGCGAACTCTCCGCCAGCAGCGGACTGCCGCTCCCCACCATCCACCGCCTCATGCGCACTCTCGTCGCCTGCGGCTACGTCCGCCAGCAGCCCAACCGCCGCTACTCGCTCGGCCCCCGCCTGATCCGCCTCGGCGAGAGCGCGTCCCGCCTGCTGGGCACGTGGGCCCGCCCGTTCCTGGCCCGGCTCGTCGAGGAGACCGGCGAGACCGCGAACATGGCGCTCCTGGACGGCGACGAGATCGTGTACGTGGCCCAGGTGCCCTCCCGGCACGCCGTCCGCATGTTCACCGAGGTCGGCCGCCGCGTGCTGCCGCACTCCACCGGCGTCGGCAAGGCCCTGCTGGCCAACCACCCGCCGGAGGAAGTCCGCGCCCTCCTGGGCCGCACGGGCATGCCCGCCGCCACGGAGAAGACGATCACCGACCCGGACACCTTCCTCGACGCCCTCTCCGACGTCCGCCGCCTCGGCTACGCCGTCGACGACAACGAACAGGAAATCGGCGTCCGCTGCATCGCCGTCCCGGTCCCCAACGCCCCGACGTCGGCCGCCATCTCCATCTCCGGCCCGACGGGGCGTGTGACGGAAGCGTCGATGGACAAGACGGTGCCGGTGTTGCAGCAGATCGCGGATGAGTTGTCGTTGGCGTTGGTCAGCCAGGGGTCGGTTTAGGGGCTTGGGCTGCGGGGGCCGGGGGCGGATGTGGTTCGCTCCGTCGGCTCGGTTGCCGAAGTTGGGCCTGCTCTATGGCGCGGGGCATCATTTCGGTGCCCCGTCGTGGCCTGCGTTGCCATCCGGGTTTGCTGGTAGGCGTGCACTGGCGACCGAGCCTCGGGGCAGCCTGAACGAGAGAGACGTCCTGCGGTTGCCATTTCCCGGTGACCGCATTCGTCTGCGCGCTGTCGTGAGGGGTGGGCTCCTGCAACGGGGGTGCCGCCAGCCGCGACCACATGCGCGTACAGCCCTGCTGATCCTCCTCGGCCTCCTGAAACAGGGAACGCAGGGCACAGGCATATCCACCTGCCCCCTTGCACGCCGCCGGTCGCTTCCCCGCCGTACACACTCCGCAGGGCTGCGGTGACATCTCCCCTGCCACCGGACGACGCACACGGATCTCGCTCGAACGTTCCCTTTTCGCACGTAAGCTTGCCAAGGGCTTCGCAGCCGAGCAGCCGCCCGGGACAGCTCCTGACCACCAAGGCGCTGCGCGCCTGCACGGGCGTCCGGCGCTTGCATTCGAACGCGAGTCGAACTGATTGAAATGGTGGGTGTCAGCGCGCAAAGGGCCAGGTCGGGAAGTGTCGTCCCCGCGCGTGCGGGGGTGGTCCTACGTCTGGGTCGACTTCGGGTCTGGGCGATACGTCGTCCCCGCGCGTGCGGGGGTGGTCCGGCCCCGCTCCATCTCTCCGAGGGTAGGTCGCGGTCGTCCCCGCGCGTGCGGGGGTGGTCCGTTCTACGTCTGCGAGACGACCGCAGATGAGGTGTCGTCCCTGCGCGTGCGGGGGTGGTCCCGAGGATGAGGACGCGGCGTGCGGCGAGAACGGGTCGTCCCCGCGCGTGCGGGGGTGGTCCCCAGGCGTGCGCCGCGTCCGTCACGGAGTAGCGGTCGTCCCCGCGCGTGCGGGGGTGGTCCCCGAGAACATCGGTGATTACTCGTATTCGCTTTGTCGTCCCCGCGCGTGCGGGGGTGGTCCCCGCGTGGACCGTGACCGCCCGGGGCCCGGAGAGTCGTCCCCGCGCGTGCGGGGGTGGTCCGGCATTGCCGAGCGCGGCCGCGAGATCCTGTCCGTCGTCCCCGCGCGTGCGGGGGTGGTCCGCGGCGGGCAACCTGTGAAGTTCCGCACCGAGCGTCGTCCCCGCGCGTGCGGGGGTGGTCCGCGAGCATGAGCGACGTGCCACCTACCGCCGCGGTCGTCCCCGCGCGTGCGGGGGTGGTCCCAGCTCTCCGGCGCCGCCTCCGGAATCGCCATCGTCGTCCCCGCGCGTGCGGGGGTGGTCCCGCTACATGCCACCTGGCTGCGGCCGGGCCCGGCGTCGTCCCCGCGCGTGCGGGGGTGGTCCGACGGCCACGGTGACCATCGGTCGCAGCAGCAGTCGTCCCCGCGCGTGCGGGGGTGATCCGTCCCGCACCCAGTTGCGCGCGTTGCCCGCGTCGTCGTCCCCGCGCGTGCGGGGGTGATCCGCGTGTCGGAGAGCTGGCGGAGGGCTTCCTCCGGTCGTCCCCGCGCGTGCGGGGTGATCCGGCGTTCACCGCGGCGCGCGACTTCGAGGACCAGTCGTCCCCGCGCCTGCGGGGGTGATCCTGCCCTTCGCAGCTCCGCCATCGTGTCCCACCGGTCGTCCCCGCGCGTGCGGGGGTGGTCCGGCCGCGGTCCCGTTCGGCGGTGGGCTGATCATGTCGTCCCCGCGCGTGCGGGGGTGGTCCCGCGGCGGCGGCCAGGAACAGCAGGGCCAGGGCGTCGTCCCCGCGCGTGCGGGGGTGGTCTTCACTGGGCACCGCACTATCTCGGCCCGGCTCGGTCGTCCCCGCGCGTGCGGGGGTGGCCCTCCGATGAACATGCGGCTTGAGCTGCGCGACATGTCGTCCCCGCGCGAGCGGGGGTCGTCCTCGTTCTTCGGCGGTGTCGTCGTGACGCAGCCGGTCGTCCCCGTGCATGCGGGGACGACCCCACGCACGGTCGCAGGCCCAGAAGCGACCCCACTCCACCCCGCCACACGCCATGCGATAAGCAAGCCCCCATGACCCCAACCCCCGCGTCCCCCCACCCCTCCACCGCCGGCCTCCTCCTAGCCGCAGGCGGCGGCCGGCGCCTAGGCGGTCGACCGAAAGCCCTGCTGCCATTCCAGGGCCGCCCGCTCGTCGAGCACGCCGCCCGCACCCTCCGCGAAGGTGGCTGCGACCCCGTCCACATCGTGCTCGGCGCCGCGGCCGACGAGGTCCACGACACCGCCGACCTCGCGGTTTACGCAACGGCCGTCAACCCGGACTGGGCCCACGGCATGGGCTCCTCCCTGCGCGTGGGTCTGGCGTCGCTCGCCGGTACCGGCGCGGGCGCGGTGGTCGTCTGTCTGGTGGATCAGCCGGGCATCGGGGCGGTGGCAGTGGCGCGCCTGGTCGCCGCGTACGAGCAAGGGGCAGACCTGGCCGCGGCCACGTACGGCGGCCGACGCGGACACCCGGTGCTGTTCGGCGCCGACCGCTGGGCGGATGTGGCCGCGAGTGCGGAGGGCGATCGTGGGGCACGCGCCTATCTGAAGGCACATGAGGGAGAGATCACGCTCGTCGAGTGTGGTGATGTGGCCGAGGCGTACGACATCGACACCCCCGCCGATCTCCAGCGTCTCCGCTGATCACACGTTCCGCCGCCTGCCCGTCCCGGCCGTCCGCATCCCTGCCAAAGTCCGCACCCCCGCACCCCCGCCCCGTCCGCCACTCATCCCACCCGACACAGGCAAGCCCACCAACCCCGCCCCACACAGAGACAAGTCCACGCATCACCCCCACCCCACACAGACACAAGCGCACGCACATCACCCCCACCCCACGCACCCACCACCCCACACACCCACCCACCGGCCCCCACCCCACACCCCCCACCTGGCACTCAGAGCCATTTGATCATCACATTCTGTCGATCAAGAGAATCTCGACATCAACAAACCATTGAAGTTCCGCGATAAGGAAACTACTCTCCACTGGTCAGAAGCGCCCTGAATCCCAGACGGCGCCCGCGACCGTATCCCGGAACCCGCGGCACCCCGTGCCGTGTGCGTGCCCCGGCGGTTGCCAGGCACCGCCGCTGAATGGAGTGACAGCCCATGTCCGCACCAGCGCCGTCCCCGCTGGCCATCGTCGACGTCGGCCCCGAACAGACCCCCGCCCGCCAGGACGAGGTCCTCACCGAGGACGCGCTCGCGTTCGTGGCGGAGCTGCACCGCCGGTTCACCCCGCGCCGTGACGAGCTGCTGGCCCGCCGCGCCGAGCGGCGTGCCGAGATCGCCCGGACCAGCACGCTGGACTTCCTCGCCGAGACCGCTCACATCCGCGCGGACGACAGCTGGAAGGTCGCCGAGGCGCCCGCCGCCCTCAACGACCGCCGGGTGGAGATCACCGGTCCCACCGACCGGAAGATGACCATCAACGCCCTGAACTCGGGCGCCAAGGTCTGGCTCGCCGACTTCGAGGACGCCTCCGCCCCCACCTGGGAGAACGTCGTCCTGGGCCAGCTCAACCTGATCGACGCCTACGAGCGCCGCATCGACTTCACCTCCCCCCAGGGCAAGACCTACGCGCTCAAGCCCGCCGAGGAACTCGCCACCGTCGTCATGCGCCCCCGCGGCTGGCACCTGGAGGAGCGTCACCTGCGTCTGGACGGCAAGGCCGTTCCCGGTGCGCTGGTGGACTTCGGGCTGTACTTCTTCCACAACGCGAAGCGGCTGATCGACCTCGGCAAGGGCCCGTACTTCTACCTCCCGAAGACGGAGTCGCACCTGGAGGCCCGCCTCTGGAACGACATCTTCGTCTTCGCTCAGGACTACGTCGGCATTCCGCAGGGCACCATCCGCGCCACCGTCCTGATCGAGACCATCACCGCCGCGTACGAGATGGAGGAGATCCTCTACGAGCTGCGCGACCACGCCTCGGGCCTGAACGCCGGCCGCTGGGACTACCTCTTCTCGATCGTGAAGAACTTCCGTGACGGCGGAGAGAAGTTCGTCCTCCCGGACCGCAACGCGGTGACGATGACCGCGCCGTTCATGCGCGCGTACACCGAACTCCTCGTGCGCACCTGCCACAAGCGCGGCGCGCACGCGATCGGCGGCATGGCGGCCTTCATCCCCAACCGCCGTGACCCCGAGGCCAACGAGCGCGCCCTCGCCAAGGTCAAGAACGACAAGGACCGCGAGGCCGGTGACGGCTTCGACGGGTCCTGGGTCGCGCACCCCGACCTCGTCCCGGTCGCCCGTGCCTCCTTCGACGCGGTGCTCGGCGACGCCCCGAATCAGAAGCACCGGCTCCGTGAGGACGTCGACGTCAAGGCCGCCGACCTCATCGCCATCGACTCGCTGGACGCCAAGCCCACCTACCAGGGCCTGATCGACGCCGTGCAGGTCGGCACCCGCTACATCGAGGCGTGGCTGCGCGGCCTGGGCGCGGTGGCCATCTTCGGCCTGATGGAGGACGCGGCCACCGCCGAGATCTCCCGTTCGCAGATCTGGCAGTGGGTGGACGCGGGCGTCGTGTTCGAGAACGGCGAGAAGGCCACGGCGGAGCTCGTCCGCACGGTCGCCGCCGAGGAGCTGGCGAAGATCCGCGCCGAGGTCGGCGAGGACGCCTTCACCTCCGGCAAGTGGCAGCAGGCGCACGACCTCCTGCTGTCGGTCTCCCTCGACGCCGACTACGCGGACTTCCTGACGCTTCCGGCGTACGAGCTGCTGGGTTGATCGGTCCGGCAAGACCGTTGTACTTGTACACGTCTCCGTCCTGGCCTTGCCGGGGCGGAGACGCCGTCCGTCCCACCACTGACACGTCAGTCAGTACGGGCGGGTAAGGCGTAACGCCTCCGTTCTTCTGCCGTCAGTTCCCGCGTCATGCTTGCCACGTTCGCCAAAAGAGACGCGGCAACCTGCTCTCCTGTTTCCTCCGGGAGAACCCACACATACCTGATGTGCTCTTCGCAGGTCAGCAGCAACGTACGACTGTCATCCGACCAGTGGGCGTCCAGCACCTGCTGGGATTCCAAGCGGCAGACTGCGTGACATTCCCCAGTGGTGGCGATCCAGAAACTCACCCATCCCTGCCCGGATGGCCCACCCCCGGCTACCGCCACATACTTCCCATCGGGCGACCACGCCAAAGCCTGGGCACCTCCGCCCACGCGCCCGGTTCGCAGCTGCTCACCGCTCCAAGCATCCCAAAATCTTATGTAGGCATCGCCCCCGAGAGACGCAATCGTCTGCCCGTCCGGTGACCAGCACATCGCCACAACCGTTGCCGCGCGGCTTTGACCGCTCATGACGCGAGCGCCGGAGCGTGCGTCCCAGACGGCAAGCCGCCCGTCCTCTTTCGCTCCCGTCAACAGCCGGCCATCGGGGCTCCAGGCCAGCACCTTGCTCAACCGATCGGCTCCCGCCATCACTGCCACGCGTCTGCCAGTGGCGGGGTCCCACGTCTCGATCCGGTCCGGCTCGCCCCGTAAGAGTTGGAAGAAGTCGTGACTGATGGTCGCAAGGAGAAAGCCGTCGGGAGACCAGGCGACCCTATCGATGAGGAGGTCCGGGGTGAGCACGGCGCAACGCCGCGCGCCGGTTACGTCCCAGATCTCCACCTGTCCGTGAAAGGCAACGGCAAGAACACTCGCTTCCGGTCTCCAACACACACGGGTAGGAGTCTCTTCCTCAGGCGCAGACAGCACCAAAGCTTCGGCCACATTTCCAGGTTGTGTAATGCCTACACTCCCCCACCCACGAATCGTGGCCGCTACTCGATTCGAACTCCATGACGTACTACGAAGAACACCCTGGCAAAGTCGACGGACTCGACCTGTCCCCACACTTCCGATCGAAACGCTCCCGACATCCGTACGCCAAGCGATCCACGTGCCGTCACCGCGCCATACGATTTTTTCCGCACTGTACGAGAGCGCGAAGGACCGCTGAATACAGCGGTCGGCGACACACCATATCTTCAAGTCCGACGCGACCTCAGGGAGGAGACTCCCATCGGATGCAACGGCAATGAAGCGGGCATCAGGCGACCAGGCGAGTCTGCTCGCCCCGCCGCCAACCTCCCATTGTCCCATCACCTCGCCGTCACCGGCAGCTCTGATGCTCAGCAAGCCTGAGGACAGAATCGCCACCTTGCTTCCATCGGGCGACCATTCCGCATCGGGGCCCGGGTGCAAGTCCTCCTCATCGCTTTCCCATTCCACATGCCATAGTTCGTTCACCCCCATCGCGTTCATCACCGAAAGGCCGCTGTGGCCTACGACGACCAGGCGCCTGTCGTCCGGTGAATACTTCAACGCAATGGCATGGGCGGCTGACGCACCTCGTACACTGACACGGGACCCCCGGAACTCTACAAGATCGAGTCCAGAATACCCGAGCTGAGCCGCCAGGTGATTCCCATGGAACGAGATACCAACAGTCGGGTCCGGCCATGCACGGACTGCATCCGCCACCACGTATTCCCGGGTACCCACAGTTTTTCGCACAACGAGATCACCATCGGATATCACCCAATACGCGTTCCCCGAATCGTTGAAACTCGCGGCTCCGAGGAAACCAAGGCCGAGGTCCCTCTCGCCCACCAGATCCCCTTCCACGCTCCACACGCACATGCAACCTTCCGAACCAATAGTCAAGATATTTCCGCGCTCCTCATCCCAGCCCAGAGCCAGGACTCTTCCGGCATGACCGAAGAGGAGTCGCTCCTTGCCTGGCTCCTGAGCGATCCCCCACAGCGTCAGGAGGGCCGTCCTCGTCGGCGCATATTCGCGGACGGCAGCTGAGGCGAGAGCGAGGACCAGTTCGCTGTCGCCACCTTGCAGAAAGACGTTCTGGGCCCACATGGCGGTACGGTTTGCGCGGGTCTCAACATCTGCCATCGCTTCCGCCCGCGAGGCGGCTATCAGCCCTCTGAGAGAGGACGACACGGAGCGCGCAGCTACCGCTTCCTCAGCTTCCCGCAGGCTCCGTCCCCGCAGGAGGTCGTCCAGTGGTCGGCCTTTCAGCCCCCAAGCCTGCGCGCGACGTTCCAGTTCGGTGAGCAGACGCAGTGCGGGTTCGTGGCGGGTGATCAACCGACGGAGCCGGGGCCAGTGCTTGAGCACTGCCTCATGCACCAGGTCGAAAGCGGACCCGGACTCGGTATCCACCACCAGGCGCGCAGAGAGCAATCCCTCGATAATCAAGAGCTGTTGATCATCAAGGTCGTTCCTCCTCACAGAACTTCTAAGAGACCCCCGCTCGTCCCAAGAAACGAACCTCAGCAACACCGCGTCGATCTCCTCGGTAGAGTGGGATCTCAGCAACGTTGTGTACACGTCTTCGGCATGACGGCCGATGGCTTCGGGGAACGGGCCGGTCCTCTCGTATACGTTCCGACTTATTTCACGGTCCGGTCCGACGTTTCTGTACAACTCGCGCAACAGCGCTCCGAGCAGGGGTAACGTATCTCCGGCCATAGCCTCCCACACGAGAGAATCCGCGACGTCGTCGGTGAATTCGACCCCGGCCGCACGTGCCGGCCGAATCACTACGTTCCGAAGTTGATCAGGCCCGAGAGGAGCCAGCAGGCGGGTGGTACGGAAAAGGTCAGGGAAATGGTTCCGTGCCGATTCCGGGACACTTTCCGGGGACAGAGCAGCAAGTACGTAGATTTGCGGACATGCACGCAATGCGGAGTCGATAAGAGCGAGAAAAGCATTGCGTTCCTGTTGGGGAGCGGTTCGGAACACGTCCTCCAACTGATCGATGACGAGGACGGTGCTGGCATGCCACCGCTGTGCAGGAAGTAGTGACGCGACCGTCTTCCGCGGTATGCACAGGGGCGACGTTGCGACCTCTTCCGCTTCCCGACGGAGTTCCTCGGCATGCCGCACGATCGCGTCCCCGGCCGCCGCGCCGTTCCCCTCGTACAGTGCTTGCGCCAGAGCCGGGAAAGGCGCGCCCCCTGGCCGCATCGGCCCGAGGACGCGCCATCGCCGCCCCAGTTGGGGCAGCACACCGGCCGCGATGAGCGAAGACTTGCCGCTGCCGGACGCCCCCACGACCGTGATGAAGCGTTGCCGTAGAGTACGTCCGGACGATAGTTGGCGGATAACCCACTCTTTATCGGCATCCCGGCCGAAGAAGACGGCGGCCCGGTCCTCCGCAAACGCTTCGAGTCCGGGGTACGGGCTATCGTCACGATCCCAGGAGACTTGGCGGCGGGCGGCTCGCCGTCGCAGCAGTTCCCAGACGACCATTCCGGTGATCCCCGCCGGCAACCAGACGGCGGCGTACCGGTCCACGAGGCGCAGCGGGCCCCACCAGTCCGAGGGGTCCGCCGTCACGAGGTTGGTGCCGAGCCCGAAGACGAGTCCGGCAAGGAACGGCATGAGTTGAAGTGGGGACGCGTGAAATTTCTTCACGGCTTCTCCCGCCGTGTGGCTTCCGAAAAGCCTACGACCCCACCCCTAGTCGTCAAGCCAACGTTGACTTGTCCCTACCCCACCACCGCCCCCACCCCCACGAACCCGCAGATCAGCACGAACAACACCGCCAGCAGTGGCCAGGCGAAGCGCAGGTACTGGTCATAGCCGACCTTGGCGAGGGAGACGCCGCCCATGATGACGGCGGTGGTGGGGACCCAGAGGTTCATCCAGCCGCTGGCGGCCTGCCAGGCGGTGACGACGACGGCGCGGGAGGCGCCCGCGAAGTCGGCGAGGGGGGCGAGGACGGGCATGGCGAGGGTGGCGTGGCCGGAGGTGGAGGGGATGAGGAAGGCCAGGGGGAGGTTGACCACGAAGACGAGGATGGCGAAGAGGCCGGCGGAGGCCCCGGAGACGGCGCCCTCGATGGAGTGGAGGACGGTGTCGGTGATGCGGGCGTTGTTCATGATGCAGGTGACGCCGCGGGCCAGGACGATGACGAGGGCGGGTGAGACGAAGTCCGCCACGCCCTGGACGAAGGTGGAGCTCAGGCGCTGCTCCCCCATCCGGGCCAGGCAGCCGACCAGGAGGGAGGCGGCCACGAACAGGGCCGCCAACTGGGGGAAGGACCAGCCGAGTTCGAAGGCGTAGGGCTGGGCGTCGGTCTTGCCGGTGAGGGCGCCGGACCACGGGATGACCGAGAAGATCATGAAGGCGAAGACGAGGACCACGGCGATCAGGACGAGTTGGTGGGTCCGGGTCAGCGGAGGCGGTTCGTCGGCGTTCTCGGGGGTCTGTGCGTGTTCGCGGTCGCCGGGGCGGAAGCCGGTCAGCGAGCGGGCCGGGTCGGCGCGGACGCGGCGGGCGTAGCGGATGACGTAGGCGATGGTGACGGCGGTGAGGACCAGCCACATCAGGACGCGGAGCATGATGCCGTCGCCGAGGGAGATGTCCGCGCCGGAGGAGGCCACACCGGTGGCGAAGGGGTTGACGGTGGAGCACAGGACGCCGACGCCGGCGCCGAGGATGATCGCTCCGGTGGCCACCAGCCGGTCGTAGCCGAGGGCGAGCATCAGGGGGACGACCAGTCCGTAGAAGCCGAGCGTCTCCTCGGCGAAGCCCTCGACCGTTCCCAGGAGCGAGAAGACGATCATCACCCCGGCGATCAGGAGGCCGCCGCGGTCGCGCAGGCGGTGGGCCAGGCGGCCGATGCCGCGGTCCAGGGCGCCGGTGGCGAAGACCACGGTGATGAAGGCGCCGATGGCGAGGATGAAGAGGAAGACGCCGGCGCTGCCGTAGAGTTCGCCGGTTTTGTCGGGGCCGACCTGGCCGGTGTGGTCCCGGATGCCGTACAGGCCGTTGACGGGGGCGAGGAAGAGTTCGCGCAGCCGGGTGAGAACGCTCTGGCCGCTCGGTTCGCGGTGGTAGGTGCCCTGTTCGGGCTTGCCCGCGGCGTCGCGTTCGTAGCTGCCGGACGGGACGAGGAAGGCCAGCAGCCAGACGACGAGGGTCACGACGACCAGGACGGTCAGCGCGCTGGGGAAGGTGAACCGGCGGCGGGTGGGGGTCTCGGGGGCCAGTGCAAACACCTCTCCGTGGCGCGGTGACGCCGGCGCGGGGACGTACGGGGCCGGGGCAGCATATAGGGCATAGAGGGGTGATTTGCCGCTATCGGGGTGCGGTTGACCCGTGAGGGGGATGTGGCGGAAGAACGCCAGAAGGGGGCGGGATATCTATACGACGACGGACGAGTCTGGTAGGAAAGCTTCCTAACGATTGGGGAATCGCCCTGAACTCCCCGACGGACCGCCCCCCTTTCAGGAGGACACCATGCGTGCCCGCACGATAGGCAAGACGCTCCGCACCCCGGTCACCGGCATCACCCTGGGCCTGGCCCTGCTGGCCGTCCCCGCGACCGCCGTCGCCACCGCCGCCCCCGGCCCGCAGGCCCCCGCCGCCGCCCAGGCCCCCCGTCCCGGCGCCACCATCCCCTTCGCGGCGCGGGCGGCCAAGGGCCTGGACGACCCGGCGAAGAAGGAGATCGCCATGAAGCTGGTCTCCAGCGCGGAGAACTCCTCGCTGGACTGGAAGGCGCAGTACGGCTACATCGAGGACATCAAGGACGGCCGCGGCTACACCGGCGGCATCATCGGCTTCACGTCCGGCACGCACGACATGCTGGAACTCGTCGAGCTCTACACCCAGCGCAAGCCCGGCAACGTCCTGGCCAAGTACCTGCCCGCGCTGCGCAAGGTGGACGGCACCGACTCGCACGCCGGGCTCGACCCCAACTACACCAAGGACTGGAAGAAGGCCGCCCAGGACCCCGTCTTCCAGCAGGCCCAGAACGACGAGCGCGACCGGGTGTACTTCAACCCCGCCGTCAAGCAGGGCAAGGCGGACGGCATCGGGGTGCTCGGCCAGTTCGCCTACTACGACGCGATCGTCATGCACGGGGACGGCTCGGACAAGGCGAGCTTCTCCAACATCCGCAAGCGGGCGCTTGCCAAGGCCAAGACGCCGGCCCAGGGCGGCGACGAGAAGACCTACCTGAACGCGTTCCTCGACGCCCGGGTGTGGGCGATGAAGCAGGAGGAGGCGCACGAGGACACCAGCCGGGTGGACACCGCCCAGCGCGTCTTCCTGAAGAAGGGCAACCTCAACCTGGACCCGCCGCTGGACTGGAAGGTCTACGGGGACTCGTACCACATCGGCGAGTGATCGGCTGATCGTCAGATCGGTCTGCGGGCCGGTCTCCGACGGGCGGTTCGTGCACGGCGGCGGGTCGTCGCGTGTGCGGGCCGTCCGTCTTTGTGTGCGGGCCGTCCGCCCTTGTCTGCGGGCCGCCCGCCCTTTTCTTCTCCTTCGTCGAACGGTCGTGTCTGCGACAGGCCCTCTGTTGAGAACGGATCGCCGACCCTTTTCCGGGGCGGCCCTTCTCCTGCTTCGCGCCACGGCACGCGTAGGCCCGACGGAACCGGCCGCCCCTCGGTTTCGCCGGGCTTTTGACGTTCCGGGGGCGGTTGCGGATGTGTTCGATGTTCCGGGGGCGGTTCCGGATGTGCTTGATGTTCCGGGGGCGGTTTCGGATGTGTCGTAAGCGGTCCCGGCCCCGGTGACATCCGAACGCCCGGGCGGCCCCGGGCCCACCACCCGTATCCCGGTGGCGCCCAGGGCCGGTCCCGTGAGCCGTCAGTGTGCCGGGGCCACCTCCGGTTCCGTCGCCCCGGGGCCCGGCTGGGGCGGCAGGGCGTCCACCTGCCCGCTGCTCTTGCGCTTGCCGAGGTGGTTGAAGGCGAGGTTGAGGAGGATGGCGACGACGCAGCCGGTGCTGATGCCGGAGTCCAGGACGACGAGCAGGTCCTTGGGGAAGTTGTGGTAGAACTCCGGCGCCGCGATGGGGATCAGGCCGATGCCCACCGCCGCCGCGACGATCAGCGCGTTCTCGCCCTTCTCCATGGCGGCCGTGGCGAGCGTCTGGATGCCGCTGGCGGCGACCGAGCCGAAGAGGACGATGCCCGCGCCGCCGAGCACCGGCAGCGGGACGAGGGAGATCACCGAGGCGGCGATCGGGCACAGGCCCAGCAGGATGAGGATGCCGCCGCCGACGGCGACGACGAAACGGCTGCGGACCTTGGTCATCGCGACCAGGCCGATGTTCTGGGCGAACGCGCTGCACGCGAAGCCGTTGAAGAGGGGGCTGATGGCGGTGCCGAGCGCGTCGGCGCGCAGGCCGCCCTCGATGGTGCGCTCGTCCGCCGGGCGGTCGACGATCTTGCCGAGGGCGAGCATGTCGGCCGTGGACTCGGTCATGCAGACGAGCATGACGATGGCCATGCTGATCATGGCGGCCACCTCGAACTGCGGCGGGCCGAAGTGGAAGGGTGTCGGGAAGCCGACGATGTCCGCGTTCGCCATCGCGCTGAAGTCGGTGATGCCGACCGGGATGGCGATGACCGTGCCGATGATCAGGCCGAGGAGGATCGAGATCTGCCGGAGGAAGCCGCGTAGCACACGCCGCAGGATCAGCACGATGACGAGCGTCAGCGCGGCCATGCCGATGTTGGTCAGCGAGCCGTAGTCGGGGGCTTTGGCGTTGCCGCCCTGGGACCAGTTGAACGCCACCGGGAGCAGGGAGACCCCGATCAGGGTGATCACGGTGCCGGTGACGACGGGCGGGAAGAAGCGGACGAGCCGGGAGAAGTACGGGGCGACGAGGAAGCCGAGGACACCGGCCACGATCACCGCGCCGAAGATGACCGGGAGCGCGTTCTCCGGGCTCTGGGCCTTGCCGATGGCGACCATCGGGGTCACGCCGGCGAAGGAGACGCCGTTGACGAAGGGCAGTTTGGCGCCGATCTTCCAGAAGCCGAGGGTCTGGAGGAGGGTGGCGATCCCCGCCGTGAAGAGGCTGGCGCCCATCAGGAAGGCGGTTTCGGTGGGACTCAGCCCGCAGGCCGGTCCGACGATCATGGGCGGGGCCACCACGCCCGCGTACATGGCGGCCACGTGTTGCAGGCCGCTGGTGAACATCTTGAACGGGGGGAGCGTTTCGTCGACCGGGTGCTTCCGGTCGGCCGCCGGCTTCAGCCGGGAGATTGCGGCCACTGCGGGCCTCCTGTCGATTTCTGGCGCCGCCGGGGTACGGGGGCGCCTCTGCTGTCACGGAGGTCGAGCCATGTGGTGCCGGTGCACAGAGCCGCGCTTGTGGTGCGGGTGCGGTAGAGGGGGTTTCCCTGGGTGTGCGGTGTGAGGGGGTCGCGTGGGTGGTGCGGTGAGGGGAGTCGCGCTGGTGGTGCGAAGGGGGTGGGTGTTGCGGTGGTGCGGGCCGGATGTGGGGGTCCGGTGGTGCCTGCCGGATGTGGGGTCCGGTGGTACGGATCCGGGCGGGCGCCCGGCCGTGCGAGAGGAGCGAATGCCCCGGTGGTGCCTGCCGGACGTGGGGGCCCGGTCGTACGAGGCGGGCGTGATGCCCGGTGGTGCCTGCCGGGCGTGGGGGCCCGGTCGTACGAGGCGGGCGTGATGCCCGGTGGTACGGATCCGGGCGTGGAACCCGGCGTTACGAACGAACCAGGCCCGAAGGCCCGGTCGTATGACGAACCGGACCCGAAGGCCCGGCAGTGCGAACCGGACCCGCGGGCCCGGTAGTCCATGGCGGACCCGGAGGCCCGTAAACCGCACCCGGGGGCGCGGGCGTGGTGCCCGCGCCCCCGGGGTCGGGCGCTCGTGGATCCCGCTCGGATCCACGAGCCCGGCCGGAAGCCGTCCCTTCCGACCGAGTTCGAGGGACCGGCCGTGGGCCGGGGTCAGCCCGCCGCGGCGGTGCGGGCGAGGCGCTGGGCCTCGGCGCGGGCGTTGCGGGCGATGGTGTCCTCGTCGACGCGGGTGAGGTGGTTGCCCTCGACCACCGGTCGGCCGTTGACCAGGGAGAGGGTGACCGGGGCCGCGGCGCCGAAGACGAGGGCGGTGACCGGGTCGGCGATGGTGGAGTGGCCGAGGCCGTCGAGCTTCCACAGCACCAGGTCGGCGAGCTTGCCGACCTCCAGGGAGCCGATCTCGTCGGCGCGGCCCAGGACGCGGGCGCCGCCGTACGTGCCCAGGCGCAGGGCCTGGCGGGCGGTGAGCGCCGACTCGCGGTGTGCGCCGAGGCGGTTGATCAGCAGGGCGTTGCGGAGTTCGGTGTGCAGTTCGCCGGACTCGTTGGACGCGGTGCCGTCCACGCCCAGGCCGACCGGGACGCCCGCCTTGAGCATGTCGGGGACGCGGGCGATGCCGGCGGCGAGGCGGGCGTTGGAGGAGGGGCAGTGGGCGACGCCGGTGCCGGTGCGGGCGAAGGCCTCGATGTCGGAGTCGTTCATGTGGACGCAGTGCGCCATCCACACGTCCTCGCCGAGCCAGCCGGTGGACTCGAAGTAGTCGGTCGGGCCCATGCCGAACAGCTCGTGGCAGAACTTCTCCTCCTCCACCGTCTCCGAGCCGTGGGTGTGCATCCGCACGCCCTTGCGGCGGGCCAGGGCGGCGCCCTCGCGCAGGAGTTCGGTGGATATGGAGAACGGGGAGCAGGGCGCGGCGGCGATGTGGACCATCGAGCCGAAGGAGGCGTCGTGGTACCGGTCGATGGCCTCCTCGGTGCCGAGCAGGGCGCCTTCGGTGGTCTCGACGGCGAAGTCCGGCGGCAGTCCGCCGTCCTTCTCGCTGCGGTCCATGGAGCCGCGGGCCAGCGTGAAGCGCACGCCGACCTCGGCGGCGGCGCGCACCTCCGCGCCCACCAGGTCGCCCGCCCCGCGGGGGAAGACGTAGTGGTGGTCGGAGGCGGTGGTGACGCCGCCGCGCGCCATCATGGCCAGCGATCCCTGGGCCGCCGCGTGGACCATGGGCTCGTCGATCCGCGCCCAGGTGGGGTACAGGGCGACGAGCCAGTTGAACAGGTTGTGGTCGGTGGCCAGACCCCGGGTGATCCACTGGTAGAAGTGGTGGTGGGTGTTGACCAGGCCGGGGGTGGCCAGGTGGCCCGTTCCGTCGATGCGGCGGACCACATTGGCCAGCCCGGTGGGGGCGGGTCCCGCCCCCACGGACTCGATGGTGTTGCCGGCGACGACGACGTGTCCGGTGGCGTACTCGGTGTCGTCGGCGTCGACGGTCGCGATGGCGCAGTTCTCGATGACGATGCGCTGCGTGCTCGCGCTGTCAGGGGTTGCCGATGCAGCCATGCTGCTTCCTCTTGCTTTCCTGCGGTTCGGGCACGGCAGGGCCCTACGGGATTTGAGTGCCGGAGCCGGACGAGGCGGCTGACAGTACCGCCGTCCGTGAGGTGCCCCGGGTGCCGAGGTGGTGGAAGAACAGGTTGAGGACGACCGCGACCAGCGCGCCGGCGCTGATGCCGGAGCCCAGGACGGTCTGGGCCCAGGCGGGGAAGTCCGCGTAGAAGGTCGGCGCGGCGAGCGGGATGATGCCCGCGCCCAGCGACACGGCGACCAGGATGATGTTGGAGCTGTCGTCGAGCCCGGCCTCGGAGAGGGTGCGGATGCCGCTGACCGCGATGGAGCCGAAGAGCACGATCCCGGCGCCGCCCAGGACGGGCATCGGGACGAGCGAGACCACGGCGCCCAGGACGGGGAACGCCCCGAGGACGATGAGGACGGCGCCCGCGACGGCCACGACGTAGCGGCTGCGCACCCGGGTCAGCGAGACGACGCCGACGTTCTGGGCGAAGGCGCTGGTGGGGAAGCCGCCGAAGACGGGGCCGATGAGGGTGGCGATGCCGTCGGTGCGCAGGCCGCGGGTGATGGTCTTGCCGGTGCACTCGCGGTCGCAGATCTCGCCGAGGGCCAGCATGCCGGCGGCGGACTCCGTCATCAGGACGAGCATGACGATGCACAGCGAGATCACCGCGGCGGGCTCGAACTCCGGCGGGCCGAACGCGAAGGGGCCGGGCAGCGCGGCGATCGGCGCGTCCCGCAGCGAGTCGAAGCTCGCCATGCCGAAGGGGATCGCGGCGAGGGTGCCGATGACCAGGCCGAGGAGGAGCGCGACCTGCTTGAGGAAGCCCTTGCCGAACCGCTGGATGAGCAGGATCACCACGAGGGTGAAGGCGGCCAGGGCCAGGTACTTCATGGCGCCGAAGTCGGCGGCCTCCTTGTCGCCGCCCTGCGCCCAGGCCACGGGGACGGGCATCAGCGTGACGCCGATCAGGGTGATGACCACACCGGTGACCAGGGGCGGGAAGAATCTCAGGAGCCGCCCGAAGAAGGGGCCGATGGCCAGGCAGAAGACGCCGGCGACCATCACCGCGCCGTAGATGGCGGGGAGTTGGTGCCCTTTGGCGCTGGTCTCGGCGATGGCGAGCATGGGGGTGATGCCCGCCGAGGACGCGGCGTTGACGAAGGGGAGGCGGTTTCCGACGAATTTGCGGATGCCGAGGGTCTGCAAAAGGGTGGCGATCCCGGCGATGAGCAGGCTGGCCGCGATCAGCCGGGTCTTTCCGGCGGTGTCCAGGCCGACGGCCTGGCCGATGATGAGCGGAGGGGTGACCACGCCGGCGTACATGGCGGCGATGTGCTGGAGAGCGGCGGGGACGAGCCGCTTGGGTGCCAGCTTTTCGTCCACCGGGTGGACGGGGTGTTTCTCGACGTGCGATTGCTGTGCCATGGGTCGTTCCCCTCAAGAATTCGCGTCCCCCTCCCCACATCTGTGCGGGGAGGGGGAGGCGGGGCACGGCGCGGCGTGAGCCTGTCGTATCAGTAATTCAGCAAGGCGTCGGCATGACCGGAATCAGCGTCAGTTGCCGGAATCAGAGGTTCGTCAGATCCACCGGGATCTCGGGCTCCACACCGTCGCGCAGGACAGTGGCTTCGATGAGGCCGTACGGGCGGTCCGCCGCGAAGTACACCTCATTGTCGTTCTTCAGACCGAACGGCTCCAGGTCCACCAGGAAGTGGTGCTTGTTCGGCAGGGAGAACCGCACCTCGTCGATCTCGGCGCGGTTGTTGATGATGCGCGACCCCATTTGGTACAGGGTCTGCTGCAGCGAGAGGCTGTAGGTCTCCGCGAACGCGTGCAGCATGTGCTTCTTGACCTGTTCGTACGAGCGCTCCCAGTTGGGCATGCGCTGCTCGTCGTCGGTCCAGTTGAAGCGCCACCGGCCGGCGACCTGGGTGGCCAGGATGCGGTCGTATGCCTCCTGGAGGGTCGTGTACTTGTCCTTGACGTAGCCCCAGAACTCCGAGTTGGTGGAGTTCATCACGACGAGGTCCTTCAGGCCGGAGATGACCTGCCACTTCTCACCGTCGTAGGTGATCTCGGTGAGGCGGGTCTCCTGGCCCTTGCGGACGAAGGAGTGCTTGACCTCTTCGGCGCCGATGAACTTGGAATTGGCGTCGGAGGTCTCGATGCGCTCCCAGGCGTATTCCTCGATGCGGATGCGCGCCCGGTGGATCGGCTCCTGGCTGGTGACGAAATGCCGGGCCAGGTGGATGCCGAACTGCTCGGCCGACTCGATCCCGTATTCCTTCGCGAAGGCGTACACGGTGTTCTTGGTCGTGTCGGTCGGCAGGACGTTGGCGTTGGAGCCCGAGAGGTGGACCTCCTCCATGTCGCCGGAGAGGGCGACGGAGACGTTGAGGTCCTTGATGTGGTGCGTGTCGCCGTCTCGGGTGATCTTTACGACGCGGTTTTCCGCCTTGCCGTACTGGTTCTGGCCGAGAATCGTGGGCATGTCGGTGCTAGCTCCCTCGGTATACGGAGTAGCCGAACGGGTTGAGCAGCAGCGGTACGTGGTAGTGCTCGCCCGGCTTGACGGCAAAGGTGATTGCCACCTCCGGGAAGAAAGCTCCGCTGTCCCTTACGCGGGGGGCGTCCTGCTGTTCCTCGGCTTGCTTGTCGGACACATTCGAGAAGTACGCCTCGGTCTCGAATTCCAGGCGTACGTGGGTGGTTCCCTCCGGCAGGGCCGGAAGGTCCTTGCAACGTCCGTCCGCGTCCGTCTTCGAGGACCCGTGCAGGGACCACTCGCCCGCGCTGCCGGAGCGCGCGGAGAGCGTGAGGGCGACGCCCTCGGCGGGGCGGCCCACGCTGGTGTCCAGGATGTGCGTGGACACCGAGGTCGGCGTGCCGGCCGGCTCGCTGCTCATGCGGTGGCTCCTTCACTGGCGAACTCCGCCGCGAGGCGGGTGAGACGAATACGGTTGATCTTGCCCAGCTCGGTCCGGACGATCTCGCGTTCCTGGTCCGGCGTGTTGCCGATCCGGGCGCGCACCGCGTCCCGCATCTGCTCGCCGGTCAGACCGGTGGCGCAGATCAGGAACACGTGTCCGAACTTCTCCTGGTAGGCCAGGTTCAGTTCGAGCATCTCGGCCTTGAGTTCCTCCGAGGCGTCGGCCATGCCGCGCTGTTCGCGGGAGGAGGTGGGGTCCCCGGGCTTGGGCCGTCCGATGGGCGGGTGCCCCGCCATCGCCTCGGCGAGGTCCGCCGCGGTGAGCTCCGCCATGGCGGCGTCGCTCGCGGCGAGCAGGGCTTCGGCGGAATCGTACGGCCGTTGTTCGAGGATCCTGGCCCCCCACGCCTGGCTGGCACACGCTTCGTGCAGTGCGGCTCGCGCCTCACCGGCGTCGGCGGTGTTGAACCGGGTGAGCCCCGGCGTTGAACTCGAAGACACGGGAAAGCCTCCGTGGCCTGGTACTGGGTCGGGCGCTGCTTGGCTGGAAACAGCTAAGACCTCCGGCAACACGACGTCAACACTTTGTTGAAAACTCGGCAACACAAAAGCCGCCGCCCGTACGAACGGACGACGGCTTGTCCTATTTGCCCAACGCAGCAAGGGCTGTTGACGATCAGTCGTGAGTCTTCGCGGCGTTTTCCCGGTTGAGGTAGTTGTAAACGGTGAAGCGGCTGACACCGAGCGCGGAGGCCACCGTCTCCACGCCGTGCCGCACCGAGAACGCGCCACGTGTCTCCAGGATGCGCACCACCGACTGCTTGGTCTTGCGGTCCAGCTCCGGCAGCGGCATCCCGTGCCGTCGCTCCAGCTCGGCGAGTATGTGATCGAGGGAGTCCGACAGGTGCGGCAGCCGCACCGCGACCCGGTCCTCGCCCTCCCAGGCCAGCACCACGTCGTCGCCCTGCGCCAGCTCGGGCGCCACCATCCGGGCGCCCATGGCGTCCACGAGCGGCTTGATCGCCTGGACGAATGGATGATCGGCGGACTCGGTCACGTCTGCTCCCCCTCGGGCTCCGTGATCACATTGACCTGCAGGGAGACCCGGGTGGCCCCGGCCTCCAGCGATCCGCGCAGCAGCTCCGCCACCACGTCGAGCACCTTGTCGGCCTCGCCGTCGGCCGTGTTGCCGAACGGGCCGACGTCGACGGCGTCCAGGGCAGCGCCCAGGACGATCTCGCGCGCCGCGACCGCGTGGGCCGGCGCCTCGTCCAGGTCGAACGGCTCTGTCGTGAACTCCACTCTCAATCGCACACCGGCCAACCTACTGCGCACGTCGGGCGCGCCACCAGAAATTGCCCCCGGCCCCCCTTGACAGCTCCCGAGATCCTTCGGCAGTCTTCCACGCAGTAGAAATTAAGTTCCGCAATACGGAAGGGGCGCTCACCCCTCATGGGCCTCACGGACACCCGCTTCAACGTCAACCTGTCCATCCTGTTCACCGAGCTCCCGCTCCTGGAGCGCCCCGCCGCCGCCGCGGCGGCCGGCTTCACGGCGGTCGAGCTGTGGTGGCCCTGGGTCGACGCCCCGGTGCCCGAGCAGGCCGAGCTGGACGCCCTCCGGGACGCGCTGAACGCGGCCGGCACCCAACTGGTGGGCCTGAACTTCTACGCGGGGCAGCTTCCCGGCCCGGACCGCGGCGCGCTGTCCATCCCCGGCGAGGAGTCGGAGAAGTTCCGCGCCAACATCGACGTGGCCGCCGACTTCGCCCAATCCCTGGGCTGCACCGCGCTGAACGCCCTGTACGGCAACCGCGTCGAGGGCGTGGACCCCGAGGTCCAGGACGAGCTCGCGCTGGAGAACCTGGTCCTGGCGGCCCGTGCCGCCGACCGGATCGGCGCGATCCTCCTGATCGAGGCGCTGAACAAGCCCGAGTCGCCCGCCTGCCCGATCGTCAGCGCCCCCAAGGCCGTCGAGATCGTGGACAAGGTCAACGAGGCCACCGGCCTGGGCAACGCCAAGTTCCTGATGGACCTGTACCACCTGTCCATGAACGGTGAGGACCTGCACCAGGTCATCGACGCGTACACCGCCAAGACGGGCCACGTGCAGATCGCCGACAACCCCGGCCGCGGCGCGCCGGGCACCGGCGACCTGGACTTCACCGACCTGATCGACCGCCTGAAGAAGAACGGCTACGAGGGCTGGATCGGCCTGGAGTACAAGCCCGGCGACCGCCCGAGCGCCGGCGCCTTCGAGTGGCTGCCCGCCCCGCTGCGCGCCGCCCAGCACTGATCCCCCGGACCCGCGGACTGATCCCCCGCCCCACGGCACGAGAGGTACGAGTACCCCGATGAGCACCCTCCCCAAGATCGCTTGGATCGGCCTCGGCATCATGGGCTCCCCCATGGCCGAGAACCTGATCAAGGCCGGCTACTCCGTCACCGGCTTCACCCTGGAGCAGGAGAAGCTGGACCGGCTCGCCGCCAACGGCGGCACCGCCGCCGGCTCGATCGCCGAGGCCGTCAAGGACGCCGACGTCATCGTCACGATGGTGCCCGCCTCCCCGCAGGTCGAGGCCATCGCCTACGGCCCCGACGGCATCCTGGAGAACGCCAGGTCCGGCGCCCTCCTGATCGACATGTCCTCGATCACCCCGCAGACCTCCATCGACCTGGCCAAGAACGCCAAGGAGAAGGGCATCCGCGTGCTGGACGCCCCCGTCTCCGGCGGCGAGGCCGGCGCCATCGAGGCCGTGCTCTCCATCATGGTCGGCGGCGAGCAGGCCGACTTCGACGCCGCCCGCCCCGTGCTGGAGGCCCTCGGCAAGACCATCGTCCTGTGCGGCCCGCACGGGTCGGGCCAGACGGTCAAGGCCGCCAACCAGCTCATCGTCGCCATCAACATCCAGGCCTGCGCCGAAGCCGTCGTCTTCCTGGAGAAGTCCGGCGTCGACCTCACCGCCGCCCTCGACGTCCTCAACGGCGGCCTGGCCGGCTCCACCGTCCTGACCCGCAAGAAGGACAACTTCCTCCAGCGGGACTACAAGCCGGGCTTCCGCATCGACCTGCACCACAAGGACATGGGCATCGTCACCGACGCCGCCCGCACCGTCGGCGCCGCCCTGCCCGTCGGCTCCGTGGTCGCCAACCTCGTCGCCTCGCTCCGCGCGCAGGGCGACGGCGGCCTGGACCACTCCGCCCTGCTGCGCGGCGTGCAGCGGCTGTCCGGGCAGTCGGTCGAGGGCTGAGCCCGGTGGCGGCGCGGCGCGTCCCCGCCGTCCGGACGGCCGTCGAGACCATGAAGGACGAGGGCGTGCACCACGTCTTCGGATGCGCCGGCCCCACCGGCCCCGCGCTGAGCGCGGCGGTCGAACGGGCCGCGGGCATCGACCTCCTGCGGGTGCGCTCCGTACAGGGCGCCACCCACATGGCCGGCGGCTGGGCCCGGACCCTCGGGACGCCCGGCGTCGCCCTGGTGCCCTCCGGCCCGGAGGCGCTCCACCTGCTCGGCGGCCTGTACGCGGCGCGGGCGGACGCGGTGCCGCTGGTCTGCGTGACCGAGCACCCGGCGCCCGTCACCACCCGGTCGTCCGAGCACGCCGACACGTGCGCGGACTGCTCCGGCCCCGCGCCGGACGGTCCGCCCCCGGTGGACACCGTCGAACTCGCCCGCCCGGTCACCAAGTGGGCCGTACGGATCGAGGACGCGGACCGGGTCCCCGGGGTCTTCCGCAAGGCGTTCCGGATCGCCCGCCAGGGGTGCCCGGGGCCCGTGCTGATCGACCTTCCGGCCTCCGTGGCGGGGCGGGAGATCGCGTGGCGGGAGACCGTGCGGGGGGACATCGCGCGAGGGGATGCTGCCGGTGACCGACCGCCGGTTGCGTTCTCGTCCGGTGCGCCGGTTCCGTTCTCGTCCTCTGTGTCGTCTGCGTCCTGTGTGTCGCCTGCGTTCTGTGTGTCGTCCGCATCCGGTGCGCCGCGT
Organism: Streptomyces sp. NPDC003077; assembly: GCF_040611095.1. Taxonomy (NCBI): domain Bacteria; kingdom Bacillati; phylum Actinomycetota; class Actinomycetes; order Kitasatosporales; family Streptomycetaceae; genus Streptomyces; species Streptomyces sp. NPDC003077. The sequence goes on from NZ_JBEXNM010000005.1 coordinate 127,581, forward strand.
GCGTCCCCGTCCTCCGGGGACGGGGCACTGGCCGCCGCGCCGGGTCTCCCGGTGACCGCCGCGTGGCTGCACCGGGATCTGGCGGAGCTGTTCGGTCCGGACGCGTACGTCGTCGCCGAGTCCCACCGGCAGCCGCCCGACCGCACAGGCCGTCAGGCCCGGACGGGCCATCAGGTCCACGCGGCCCGTCAGGTCCGCGGCCGGTCGGGGGTGCCCGGCTGGGAGCTCCCGGCCGCCGCCGGGGTCCGTGTGGCTCTGGGGACGCGGGAGGCCGAGGTGGTCGCCGTCGTCGACGGCCACGGCCTCCGGCACGGCGCCGACGCGCTGGCGGTCGCGGTGCGCTACGGACTGCCGTACGTCCTGGTCGTGCTCAACGGCGTCGCGGGCCCCGCTCCGGCGCGCGGCCGGCACGTGGACGACCTGGCGGAGGACGCGTACGGCACCGACCACCTCCGGCTCGCGGCGGCCCACGGCTGCCCGGGCCGCCGGGTGGCCGACCCGGCCGAGCTGCGCGCGGCCCTCCTGTGGGCCCGTAAGGAAGCCGTCTCCGTGCGGCGGCCGGTGGTGATCGAGCTCCTGTGAGACCGGTCAACGCCACGATCCCGTAGGCCGCCCGGCCGACGGACCGCACCACCGGGGGACCCGTCCCCCACCCCCCTGACGAGGGGTTTTCACCCCCGTCCACAGACTTCCGGCGGCGGCGCCGACACCTGTCCTGTCGCGCCCAGGCGCCGCCGTCGGAGGACCATCAGCCACTTTTCAACAAAGTGTTGACGTTTGGCTGGAGCGCTCCCTACGCTCCATAGCGCTCCAGCATGCGGAAGTCGACTTCCGCGCTCTCGTACGGAAGGTCACCATGTCGAAGCCCACGCCGACGACGCGCCACCTCACCACGGAGGCGGGCGCACCGGTCGCCGACAACCAGAACTCCGCCACCGCCGGCGTCGGCGGTCCGGTCCTCCTCCAGGACCAGCACCTCCTGGAGAAGCTCGCCCGCTTCAACCGGGAGCGCATCCCGGAGCGCGTCGTCCACGCCCGCGGCTCCGGCGCGTACGGCTACTTCGAGGTGACCGACGACGTCACCGCGTACACCCGCGCCAACTTCCTGAACACGGTCGGCAAGCGGACCGAGCTGTTCATCCGCTTCTCGACGGTGGCCGACAACCTCGGTGGCCCGGACGCCGCCCGCGACCCGCGCGGTTTCGCGGTGAAGTTCTACACCGAGGAGGGCAACTACGACCTCGTCGGCAACAACACCCCGGTCTTCTTCATCAAGGACCCGCTGAAGTTCCCCGACTTCATCCACTCCCAGAAGCGCGACCCCTTCACGGGCAAGCAGGAGCCGGACAACGTCTGGGACTTCTGGGCGCACGCCCCCGAGGCCACCCACCAGGTCACCTGGCTCATGGGCGACCGCGGCATCCCCGCGTCCTACCGCCACATGAACGGCTACGGTTCGCACACCTACCAGTGGACCAACGCCCAGGGTGAGGCGTTCTTCGTCAAGTACCACTTCAAGACCAACCAGGGCATCCGCTGCCTGAGCGCCGAGCAGGGCGCCGAGCTGGCCGGCAAGGACCCCAACAGCCACCAGACCGACCTGCTCCAGTCCATCGAGCGCGGCGTGTACCCCTCCTGGACCCTGTACGTGCAGGTCATGCCGGCGGCCGAGGCGGCGGACTACCGCTTCAACCCGTTCGACCTCACCAAGGTGTGGCCGCACGCGGACTACCCGCTCCAGCGCGTGGGCCGCCTGGTCCTGGACCGCAACCCCGACAACGTCTTCGCCGAGGTCGAGCAGGCCGCGTTCTCCCCGAACAACTTCGTGCCCGGCATCGGCCCCTCCCCGGACAAGATGCTCCAGGGCCGCCTGTTCGCCTACGCGGACGCGCAGCGCTACCGCCTGGGCGTCAACCACACCCAGCTCCCGGTCAACGCCCCCAAGGCGACCAAGGCCAACAACTACGGCCGGGACGGCCTGATGGCCTCCAACGCCTACGACCGGCACGCGAAGAACTACGAGCCGAACTCGTACGACGGCCCGGTGGAGACCGGTCTCCCCCTCTCCGCCCCGCTCGCCGTCAACGGCCACGTCGGCACCCACGAGGCGCCCGCGCACACCAAGGACGACGACTTCTTCCAGGCCGGTGAGCTCTACCGCCTGATGTCCGAGGACGAGAAGAACCGCCTGGTGGCCAACATCGCCGGCGGCCTCGCGCAGGTCAGCCGCGAGGACGTCATCGAGAAGAACATCGCGCACTTCGCCGCCGCCGACCCTGACTACGGCAAGCGCGTCGAGGCCAAGGTCCGCGAGCTCCGCGAGGACTGAGCCCTCTTCGGAGGCCGCCTCCGCCCGTGAGGGCGGGGGCCCACCGACTGCGCGAGGACTGACGGGAGGTCGGTTCCCTCGCGCTCCGTACCGGCCGGTTCGCTGAGGGGTGGCCGGCCGGTACGGACAGGTAGCGCGGAGCTCCGCGGCACTGGGGAGAAGCCAGTGCGGTGGCAGTGCCCGCCCCGGCAAGGAGGGGCGAGCCGTCTCCCGGCCGCGGAGCCCGCGTCCTGTACCGATTCCCTCACCGCCCCGCACCGATTTCCTCACCAGGACTCCGTCCTCACCACAACTCCGTCCGGCGGCGCGAAGTCCCGTCGCGCCCATTTCCTCGTGCTGCCGGACGGCGCAAGCACACGGAGGGCCCGGAATCCGTTACGGTCGCGGATTCCGGGCCCTCCGTGGCGTTCCGGCCCGGCCCGCGGTGCGTTCCCGGCTCCTGTTCGCAGGCCGTTGGCGGACGGGCCCGCAGGGCGTTGGCGGAGGCGCCCGCAGGATGTCGGCGGAGGCGCCCGCCTCGTGACGCGGTGCCGGTCTCGGCGTAAACCCCCTCCCCGAACGCGCTCTTCGAGCAGAATATGGACGGCAGAGGCAGCGCCGATCGGTCTGCCGGTCCACTTCGCCAGGAGCCCACCATGGCCGAGAGCGTGCCGGTGCGATGCCCGACGTGCCGCCGCGAGAACGCCTTCACGCCGCCCACCTTCCCGTGCGCGTGCGGCGCTCCTCTGACCCTCCCCGTCCTGCGCGGCGGCGTACCCGCTGAGATCCTGCACCGCACCTGGCGGTCCTCGTGGGTCGAGGTCCGCTGTGAGACCTGTGGCCGACGGGATCAGTGGCCCGCGCCGGAGTCCGGCTGCGTGTGCGGCACGGTGGTCAGGGTGCCCACCACGCCCGTGCCGCCGGAGCCGGAGGGCGCCCCCGCCGGCTCCGTCACGGCCGCGACCGCCCGCCGGACCCCGCCCCGCGTGCCGCTCGTCCGGCCCGCCTTCCGCCCCGTCACCATCCGCACGGCCCGGGACTGCGTCACGGCGGCGGCCCAGTATCTGAAGTGGCTCGGTTTCACGGACGTCGAGTGCACCCAGGAGCCCCCCGGCGCCGGGGTGGACCTGCGCGGGAAGGGCGTGGTGGCGCAGGTCGATCCGACGACGCACGGGACGCTGCTGCGGGACATCGAGTGCGCCTGGCTCAACGGGCTCCACGACTCGGCCCTCACGGTCTTCTTCTCCCTGGCCGGTTACGCCCGTGACGCCCGGGCCCGCGCCGACGCCCTGCATGTGCCGCTCTTCGTCATGGACCTCACGGGGACGCCGCAGCCGGTGAACGATCCGGCGGATGAGCTGATTCGGTACGGGTCGGTGTCGTAGGGGGAGTGCGGTTTCCCTGGGCTGCCCGCTCCTCTGGCCGGTCCGCTCGCCTGGGCTGCCCGCTCGTCTGGCCGGTCCGCTCCTCTCGTCTCTCGTCGGTCGCATCCCTTTTCGCCGGTCGGTCCCGTCCTCCTTCTCCGGTCGGTCTCGTCTTTCTGCTCCGCTCGGTCGCTCGAAATCCGGCTGCTGTCGCGCTCGTGGGCTGCGACGATGCGCGCATGAACGTTCAGCTCGCCGCCGACCGCGACCCGCGCCCCTCCCCCGTCCGCATCCGACCCGCCACCGAGCGGGAGTTGCCGGCGCTCCAAGCCATCGAGCGGGCGGCGGGTGAGCCCTTCCGGTCTCTCGGGATGGATGCCATCGCGGATGACGAACCGCCCACCCTGGAGGAACTGGTCGGCTACCAGCGCGCGGGCCGGGCCTTGGTCGTGTGCGTCGGGGATGACGACGTTCCGGTCGGTTACCTGCTGTGGGAGCCGGTCGATGGCCTGGCGCATATCGAGCAGGTGTCGGTGCGTCCGGACGTGTCGCGGCGCGGGCTCGGGCGCGCGCTCATCGAGCGGGTCGCCCGGGACAGCGGCCTGCCCGGCCTGACGCTCACGACCTTCCGTGACGTTCCGTGGAACGCGCCTTATTACGCGCGGCTGGGGTTCCGCGTTCTGGCCGCCGACGAAGTGACTCCCGGGCTGCGTGCCGTTCGGGAGCACGAGGCGGCCATCGGGCTGGACCGGTGGCCTCGGGTGTGCATGCGGCGGTGAGTGCGTGCCGGGGTTGATCTGTCGCGTCGTCGGGCCCGGCCCTCCGTCCGCCTGAACGGGTCCGGTGCGGCCCGGCCGGTTTTCCGCCGCCGTTCGTCTCGCCTGGACGGGCCGATTCCCCATCCCGGTCCGAACGGCCGCTTGCCGCGTCCCGGACCGGTCGAGACGATCGCTCGATGACGCCACCTCCCTCGTCCCAGCCCTCCTCTCCCACGCCCGTCCGCCCTCCTGCGCAGGGGACCCACCGGCGGAACGGGGACGCTGGAGCGCGCCCGGCCGTCTTCCGGACCGTCGGAGTCGTGGTGCTCTCCGCGCTCGCCGTCCTCGTCACGGTGCTCGGCCTGAGATACGCCGGCTGGGACACCGGGGAGGCGCGATTACCCGGTGACGTGGCCACCGCGCTGCTGCGGGCGGTCCTGCTGGCGGCGCTCTGTCTGCACGTGGGCGAGTTGGCCACGGCGCGGATGGCACGGGCCGTGCCGTTGACACCGCGGCCCGAGCCGCGGAGCTGGGCCCGGGGCGCCGCGTGGATCGGGGTGGGAGCTGCGGTGGGGCAGCTCGTGCTGCTGGCCGGGACCGGTTCGCTGGTCGACGGTCTGACGTCGCCGGATCTTGAGGAGACGTACGGCACGCGGCCGGGTGCGCTGGCCCTCCTGGAGGCCAACGGTTTTCTGCTCGCGGCCGTGTGTGCGGCGGGGCGCCGGCCGGGGTGGGCGGCCGTTCCGCTGGCGGCCGTGATTCTCGGGGAGGCGCTGCGGGCGCATCCGGAGACGGATACCCCGGAGATCGGGACGGCGTTGACGGTGGTGCACCTTACGGCCTCCGCGTTGTGGGCCGGGGGGTTGGTGCATGTCCTGCGGACCATGCGCGTGTGGCGTCGGACGCCTGGGGCGGGGCGGGCGTTGCTGTTGCGGTATGCGCGGGTGGCGGTGGTGTTGCTGGTCGCCGTCAGCGTGACGGGGACGTTCAGTACGTTACGGCGGTTGCCGTTGTCGGTGGTTTTCGATTCCGCTTACGGGCGGACGTTGTTGGTCAAGCTGGGCTTGATGGTGGTGGTGTGTGCGTTGGCGCTGGTCGCGCGGATGCGGCTTGCGCGGGATCGGCGGGATGCGAGGTCCGCTGCGCGTCCTGCGCGGGCGGAGGTTGTTGTTCTGGTGGTGGTGCTTCTCGTTTCGGCCGTTTTGACGGCTGTGCCGGTGCCGGTGGGGTTGGCGGGGTGAGATGTGGGTGCGGGGGCGTTTGGGGGCGGTGGCGGGTGTGTGTGGGTGCCGGTGAACGCCGGATGCGTTGTCCTCAATCGCCGGACGGGCTGGGATTTGCGGGTCGGCCGCGTCGCAGCCGGGAATGCCTGGTCGGCCGGGTGCCGGGGGGGCCGAGGGCCGGGTGCCGGGTGGGGGCCGAGGGTCGGATGCCGGGTGAGTATGGGGCCCGGTGAACGCCGGGGGCGTTGTCCTCAATCGCCGGACGGGCTTGATTTTGCCGCCCGACGACCTTGGTTTCAGGCACCAAAGGCCGGAGTTTTCGTGAGGCGGGCCGGGATTGGCGGACAGCGGGCCGGATTTGTCGGGCAACGGGCCGGAGTTTCCGCGCGAAGGGCGGGAATTGGCGGGCAGCGGCCGGAATATCCGTGCGACGGAACGGAATTGGCGGACAACGGGCTGAAATGTGCAGGCCGGCCATCCCGCTGGCGGAAATGGCGTGGATAGGCGCAGACGCTGGGGGCAGGTGCCGGAAGTGTGTGGGGGCCGGTGAACGCCGGGGGCGTTGTCCTCAAACGCCGGACGGGCTGGAATTTGCCACCCGACGACCTTGTCTTCAGGGACCAAGGGGTGGAATTTTTCCCGGCGTTCACCGGCACCTGTCGTTCAGCTTCCCCGTGTCACGACCGCACCGCGTCCGCGGCTGGTGTCGGTGCCGGGCGGGGGGAGGGCGGGGTGTTCGTGGTTGCCGTGAGTTCCGTTGCCAGTTGTTCGCGGAGTTCGATTTTGCGGACCTTGCCGCTGACGGTCATGGGGAAAGCGTCGAAGATCCGCAGGTAGCGGGGGATCTTGTAGTGGGCCAGGCGGGAGCGGCAGAAGCGGGAGAGTTCGTCGCGGCTGAGGGTGGAGTCGGGGTCGCGGAGGATGACGCAGGCGGCGATCTCCTCGCCGTATTTCTCGTCGGGCACGCCGACCACCTGGACGTCGGCGATTTTGGGGTGGGAGTAGAGGAATTCCTCGATCTCGCGGGGATAGACGTTCTCGCCGCCTCGGATGATCATGTCCTTGATGCGGCCGACGATGCGCACGTAACCGTCGTCGTTCATGACGGCCAGGTCGCCGGTGTGCATCCAGCGGTCGGGGTCGACGACCTCGGCGGTGCGGTCGGGATCGTCCCAGTAGCCGAGCATCACGCTGTAGCCGCGGGTGCACAGTTCGCCGGGTTCGCCGCGCGGGACCGTGCGGCCGGTGTCCGGGTCGACGACCTTGACCTCGATGTGCGGCAGTACACGGCCGACGGTGGCGGTGCGGTGCTCCAGGTCGTCCTCGCGGCGGGTCTGGGTGGACACCGGGGAGGTCTCCGTCATGCCGTAGCAGATGGACACCTCCGTCATGTTCATTTCGGAGACCACCCGACGCATCACCTCTTCCGGGCAGGGCGACCCGGCCATGATGCCCGTCCGCAGCGAGGAGAGGTCGTACGTGGGGAACTCCGGGTGCTCCAGCTCCGCGATGAACATCGTCGGAACGCCGTAGAGCGAGGTGCAGCGCTCGTCCTGGACGGCGCGGAGCGTGGCTGCGGCCTCGAACGAGGGGGCCGGGATGACGATGCAGGCGCCGTGCGAGGTGGCCGCGAGGTTGCCCATCACCATGCCGAAGCAGTGGTAGAAGGGCACCGGCAGGCAGATCCGGTCCTCTTCGGTGTAGTCGATCGTCTCGCCCACCCAGTAGCCGTTGTTGAGGATGTTGCGGTGGGAGAGGGTGGCGCCCTTGGGGAAGCCGGTGGTGCCGGAGGTGTACTGGATGTTGACCGGGTCCTCGGCCCCGACCCGCGCCTCGGCGGCGGCGAGCCGGTCGTGCGGGACGGTGGCGCCCGCCGCGAGCAGCCCGTCCCAGGTCCGGTCGCCGATGTAGACCACGTCGCGGAGCGCCGGGCTCCCGGAGCGGACCTGCTCCACCATCCGGCGGTAGTCGCTGGTCTTGTGGTGCAGCGCGGAGACCAGGACGTGCAGCCCGGCCTGCTTGAGCACGTACGCCAACTCGTGCACCCGGTAGGCGGGGTTGATGTTGACGAGGATGGCGCCGATGCGCGCGGTGGCGTACTGGACCAGCACCCATTCGGCGCAGTTGGGCGCCCAGATGCCGACCCGGTCACCCTTGCCCACCCCCTTGGCGAGCAGGCCGCGAGCCACCTCCTCCACGGCCCGGCCCAGTTCCGCGTACGTCCAGCGGCGTCCGGTGGGCACGTCCACCAGCGCCTCGCGGTCACCGAACCGCTCGATGGCGCGGGCCAGATCGGCGCCGATGGTGTGCTCGTACAGGGGGCGGTCCCGCCGTCCCGCGGCGTAGGAGAGTTCCCCCTCGTTGTGCGGGTCCCCCTCGTTGTGCGGGACCCCCTCGTTGTGCGGGAATCCCTCCCGTTCCGCCGCTCCCCCGTTGTCCTGGTGCGGTGCGGGCGCCCCGTCCGCACGCTCTGGTCGCTCGCCGGTCACCGTCGTCGGCTCCGCGTGTCGCGGTGTCCGCAGCCCCTTGTCCGTCACTGTCGTCGGCCCCTCGTCCCTCGTCGTCCTCGGCCTGTCGCACGCGGGCGCTCACGGTCCCGCGCGGACGCACAGTCTCTCGCGTGCCCGGCACCGGCCGCCGCCCTTGGTGCGTCGCTGTGGGTGATGGTTCGCCCATGCGGGCACCAGCACGGTTTACTTGCCCGAGCCCGCCGCACCGGCGGACCCGTACGCGGCCCGCCGCCGGCTCAGCGGAGGTCCTCCTCGCGGTACTCCGCGTCCGAGCCGCCCGGGGCGGCGGTGCGTTCGCGCAGCTCGATGCGGCGGATCTTGCCCGACACCGTCTTGGGCAGCTCGGCGAACTCCAGTCGGCGCACGCGCTTGTAGGGCGCCAGCACCCGGCGCGAGTGCGCGAAAAGGGCGGCGGCGGTCTCCGGGCCCGGCTCCCACCCGGCCGCCAGGACGACGTACGCCTTCGGGACGGCCAGCCGCAGCGGGTCGGGCGCGGGCACCACGGCGGCCTCGGCCACCGCCTCGTGCTCCAGCAGCGCGCTCTCCAGCTCGAACGGGGAGATCTTGTAGTCGGACGCCTTGAAGACGTCGTCGGAGCGGCCGATGTAGGTGAGGTAGCCGTCGGCGTCCCGGGAGCCGATGTCGCCAGTCCTGTAGTAGCCGCCGGCCATCGCCTCGGCCGTGCGCTCCGGGTCGCCCTCGTACCTGGTCAGCAGGCCCACCGGGCGGGCCGACAGGTCGAGGGCGATCTCGCCCTCGTCGGCGGGCTCGCCGGTCACCGGGTCCAGCAGGACGACCTCGAACCCCGGGGTGGGGCGGCCCATGGAGCCGGGTTTGAGGGGCTGGCCGGGGGTGTTGGCGATCTGGACGGCGGTCTCGGTCTGGCCGAAGCCGTCCCGGATGGTGACGCCCCACGCCTGGCGGACCCGCTCGATGATCTCCGGGTTGAGGGGTTCGCCGGCGGCGACGATCTCGCGGGGTGGGGTCTTCAGCAGCGACAGGTCCGCCTGGATGAGCATCCGCCACACGGTGGGCGGCGCGCAGAAGCTGGTGACGCCGGCCCGGTCCATCTCGGCCATCAGGCGGGCCGGGTCGAAGCGGGTGTAGTTGTGCAGGAACACCGTCGCCTCGGCGTTCCAGGGGGCGAAGAGGTTGGACCAGGCGTGCTTGGCCCAGCCCGGCGAGGAGATGTTCAGGTGCACGTCGCCGGGGCGCAGGCCGATCCAGTACATCGTCGCGAGGTGGCCGATGGGGTACGAGGCGTGGGTGTGCTCGACGAGCTTGGGGCGGGCGGTGGTGCCGGAGGTGAAGTAGAGCATCAGGGGTGCGTCGGCGGGGGTGGGACCGTCGGGCTCGAAGGTGTCGGGGACGCGCTGTGCTCCCTGTGTCGCCTGTGTGCCCTGTGCGCCCTGTGCGTCGTCCTCCGCGTCCCGGTGGGCGTCGTCCGCCGCTCCCTGGTGCGCGTCTTCGTGCGCTCCCCGGTGCGCGTCTTCGTACGCGAGCCAGCCCTCGTCCGCGCCGCCCACCGCGATCCGGGTGTAGTCGCCGGGCACGGACGCGAACTTCTCCCGGTCGGCGGACCGGACCAGGACGTGCCGGGCCCGGCCGCGTTCGATCCGGTCGGCGAGGTCCGCGGGGCCGAGGAGCGGGGTGGCGGGGATGACGACGGCGCGCAGTTTCATGGCGGCCAGGGCGGTTTCCCACAGTTCGGGCTGATTGCCCAGCATGACGACGATGCGGTCTCCGGGCCGTACCCCGTGTGCGCGCAGCCAGTTGGCGACGCGGTTGGAGCGGCGGCGCATCGCGTCGAAGGTGCGGCGGACCTCGGTGCCGTCCTCCTCGACGATGTGCAGGGCGGTGCGGTCGTTGCCGAGCGCGATGCGGTCGAACCAGTCCAGCGCCCAGTTGAAGTACGCGGGCCGGGGCCAGGCGAACGCGGCGCGGGCGGCGGCGTAGTCCTCGCGGTGCCGCAGCAGGAGGTCACGGGCGGCCCGGAACTCGTCGGTGGGGGACGGCGCGGACGCGGTCCCGGCGCGCGCCACGGCGTCCGTGCCGCCCGAGCCGCCCGTGCCGTGGGGGTGCCGCCGTGCCGCATCCGTGCCCGGGGCCGTGCTCTTGGCCGCGTCCGCCATGTGTCCTCCGTAGCCGCTCCCCGCCGCACTCGCGTGCGACTTCCTGCCCACAGTGTGCGGTCATCAGTGGAGCAGGTGCTACTGGTGGGAGCGTGCGTTCCGCTTCGTGGACAGGTGGACTGTCCACGCGCCGGGTTCTACTGATGGGGCGTCACTGTGTGTACAGGTAGGCGGGCGGGGCGGTCCCTGGTCCTCCCGCGTCACCAGCCTGCTCAGCGCCGCCCCTCCCCCGGCCCGGAGAAGAAGTCCCGGACGCGGGAGCGGCGGCGTCCCCCGGCGTCGCGGCGGCCCCGGTCGTCGCGGCGGTAGTGGTCCTCGTCGTCGTTGCCGTCCGGGTGGTTGGTCACCGTCCAGCTCACGGCGGAGACGGCGGGTTCGAGGGAGAGTCTGCTGACGGCCTCTTCGAGGAGGCTGTCGTCGCGGCGTTCGGTGGTCAGTTCGGCGGCGACGGTGACCATGCCGCGGGTGTCCGCGTCCCTGCTGTGCACGGCCCGCAGCCGGAAGCCGGGGCGGCTGACGGCCTGCACCACGAGCGCGCGGACCGGGGCCTCTTCGGGTTTGGTGCACACGGCCTCGAAGTAGTAGTCGGTGGCGACCTCGGCGCCGCCGCCCGGCTCGCGGTCCAGCCGCCGCCCCAGAGGGCGCAGCACCAGGTTGGCGCCGACCACCCCGAGCGTGCCGAGCGTGGCGACGACGTAGAGCCCGGTCCCGGCCAGCGCTCCGACGGCGGCCGAGCACCACAGGGTGGCGGCGGTGTTCAGGCCGCGGACGCTGAGCCCGTCGCGCATGATGACGCCCGCGCCCAGGAAGCCGATGCCGGAGACGATCTGCGCGGCGACCCGCGAGCCGTCGTAACCGGTGGTGCTGGTGGCCGCCGCGAAGCCGTACTGGGAGAGCAGGACGAACAGCGCGGCGCCGGCCGCGACCAGCGCGTTCGTGCGCAGGCCGGCCATCCGGGCGCGCCACTGGCGCTCCAGGCCGATGACCGCGCCGAAGCCGAGCCCGGCGGCGATGTTGCCCGCGAGCTGCCACTCGTTCACCATGTTCCGCCCTTTTCGCCCGCGCCTGCCGGAAGGCGGCGGTGGCGACGCCCCTTCCTTGATCCGTTTCTCCTCCACCGGATCTATCGGCGGGTGGGGCGGAAGTGTTGAACGGGGAGGGTGGAGCGGACGGAAAGGTGGAGCGGGTGGAGGGGGCCGCCCCGGGGCCGCGCGCGTCCGGGCTACCGGGCCGCTCTCACGCCACCGACCCGATCCGGTCCACCGTGGACGTCACGTCGTGGTGGATGGGCGTGTGCGCGCCGGTCAGCGGGACGCCCGTGCCGCCGCGCCGGTTGGCGACGATCTCGGCGGCGATGGACAGCGCGGTCTCCTCGGGCGTGCGGGCGCCCAGGTCCAGGCCGATGGGCGAGCGCAGCCGGTTGAGCTCGATCTCGGTGAGGCCGATGGAGCGCAGCCGCTCCAGGCGGTCCAGGTGGGTGCGGCGGGAGCCCATGGCGCCGACGTAGGCGACGGGGAGGCGCAGGGCCCGCTCCAGCAGCGGCACGTCGAACTTGGCGTCGTGGGTGAGGACGCACAGGACCGTGCGGGTGTCCAGCAGGCCCGCCGCCTCCTGGGCCTCCAGGTAGCGGTGCGGCCAGTCGACCACGATCTCGTCGGCGTCGGGGAAGCGTGCCTTGGTGGCGAAGACCGGGCGGGCGTCGCAGACGGTGACGTGGTAGTTGAGGAACCTGCCGACGCGGACCAGCGCCGAGGCGAAGTCGATGGCCCCGAAGACGATCATGCGGGGGGCGGGGACCGAGGACTCCACGAGGAGGACGACAGGGTCCCCGCACCGGCTGCCGGTGCGCTCGGTGTCCGTGTCCGTTTCCGTGGCCGTGTCTGTTTCCGCGTCCGTGTCCGTGCCCGTGGCCGTATCCGTGCCCGTGGCCGTATCCGTGCCCGTGGCCGTGTCCGTTTCCGCGCCCCTGTCCGTTTCCGCGCCCGTGCCCGTGGCCGTGTCCGTTTCCGCGCTCCCTCCCCCGGCCGGGCCGCCGCCCTGCGCCCCGAAGCCCGCGCCGCCCCCTGTGCCGCTCCCCGTGCCGATCTCCACCGTCCCGGTGCGCCCCGCGTCCAGCAGGGCGGCGGTCTCCTCGGTGGCGACGCGGTCCAGCTCGGGGTGTCCGCCGAGGGTTCCGGTGCGCTCGCCGCCGGGGCGGACGAGCAGCGCCCGGCCGAGCAGTCCGGCCGGGCCGCGGACGACCCGGGCGAGCGCCATCGGTTCGCCCTGGGCGGTGGCGGCGATCGCGGCGATCAGCGTCCGGGAGGCGCCGTGGCCGGCGTCGGACGGAGGCTGAACGGCCGGAGCCGCCTCGTCCGAATCCGCTTCCCCCGCCGCCCCGGCGCCCGCCAAGGAGCCGAGGGAGGCGGCGAGGCCGAAAGAGGCGGGGGAAGCGGTCGGGGTGGCGGGCGCCGGAGGAACGGCGCCCGCCCGTACCGGGGTGATGAGGATGTCGATGACGCCGCCGCAGGTCAGGCCCACGGCGAAGGCGTCGTCGTCGCTGTACCCGAAGCGCTCCAGCACCGTTTCTCCGGTGCGCAGCGCCTCCTGGCACAGCTCGTACACCGCTCCTTCGACGCAGCCGCCGGAGACCGACCCGATCGCCGTGCCGTCCGTGTCGACGGCGAGGGCGGCTCCGGGCTGCCGGGGCGCGCTGCCGCTGGTGGCCACGACGGTGGCGACCGCGAAGTCGCGTCCCTGCTCGACCCACCGGTGCAGCTCTTCGGCGATGTCCAGCATGTCGGTCTCCTTACGGTTGCGTGCCGCGGGGCGGCGTTACTTGACGCCGAGCCAGTGCTCGATCGGGGTGAGGGCGAGGTAGACGACGAAGATGGCGGTCAGCGCCCACATGAAGGCGCCGATCTCCCGCCACTTCCCCTGTACCGCCTTGATGGCGGTGTATGCGATCACGCCGGCGCCGACGCCGGCGGTGATGTTGTACGTGAACGGCATCAGCGCCACGGTCAGGAAGACCGGGATGGACACCGAGCGGTCGCTCCAGTCGACGTGCTTGGCGGCACTCATCATCATCGAGCCGATGACGACCAGCGCGGCGGCGGCCACCTGGGCGGGCACGAGCTGGGTCAGCGGGGTGAAGAAGAGGCAGGCCGCGAAGAAGAGGCCGGTGATCACGGAGGACAGGCCGGTGCGGGCCCCCTCGCCGACGCCGCTGGCGGATTCGATGAAGACGGTCTGCCCGGAGGCACCGGCCACGCCGCCGACCACGCCGCCCGCGCCGTCGACGAACAGCGCCTTGGACAGCCCGGGCATCCGGCCCTTGTCGTCGGCCAGCTTGGCTTCGGTGCCGACGCCGATGATGGTGGCCATCGCGTCGAAGAACCCGGCCAGCACCAGCGTGAAGACGATCATGCCGACGGTGATGCCGCCGATCTGCTCCCAGCCGCCGAACTCGACCTTGCCGAAGAGCGAGAAGTCGGGCATGGAGACCGCGCTGCCGTGCAGGTCGGGGGTGGCGCCGCCCCAGTCCTTGTCGGTCAGCCCGCCGATCTTGGTGACGGCGAAGGACAGGATCGTGCCGGCCACGATGCCGATCAGGATCGCGCCGGGCACCTTGCGCGCCTGGAGCATGAAGATCAGGAGGAGGGTGACGCAGAAGAAGAAGACCGGCCAGCCGGCGAGCTGCCCGCCCACGCCGAGGGTGACGGGGCCGCCGGTGCCCTTGCCGACGAACCCGGCCTTCACCAGGCCGAGCAGCGCCACGAACATGCCGATGCCCATCGTGATCGCGTGCTTGAGGGCGAGTGGGATCGCGTTCATGATCATTTCGCGCAGGCCGGTGACCACCAGCAGCATGATCACCACGCCGTACAGCACGCACATGCCCATCGCCTGCGGCCAGGTCATGTACGGGACGACCTGCGAGGTCAGGGCCGCGGAGACGTTCAGGCCGGCGGCCAGCGCCAGCGGCACCTTGCCGATGAAGCCCATGAGGAGGGTGCTCACCGCCGCCGCGAAGGCGGTCGCCGTGACCAGGCCCGCGTGGGCGAGGGTGCTCTTCTCGACGTCGGGCGTGCCGAGGATCAGGGGGTTGAGCAGGAGGATGTAACACATCGCCATGAAGGTGGTGATGCCGCCGCGCACCTCGCGCGCGACCGTCGATCCTCGTTCGGATATGTGGAAGTACCGGTCGAGCCAAGACCGGCCGGCGGGCTGGCGCGTCCCCGCGCCGGCGTCTTCCGCCGTGGTGCTCGGCTGGATGGACTGCTGGGTCATGGTGCCTGACTCCCAAGGTTCATAGGGGCACTCGCGTCACGCTGATCACGCTGATCACGCCGCGAGATTTGGGATGGAACTTCGGCTGCACGACCCGGGGGACGGCCCGAGGACAAGGCACACGGCGGTGCCACGGTGCTGCACGGGAGGAACTCTGTGGTGCCGGTAGTGCCGGTGGTGCGTTCGGCGTGCGGTCCCGTCGGGGGTACGGGGGCCGCGGGTGGAGCGGTTCGGGGAGTACGGAGAGGAAGTTCAGGGGGCGGACACGGGCCGTGGGACACGGCATCGGTCCGCGGGGTGCACGGAGCCGCGAGGTGCGCGGGACCGCCAGGCGAGGGGCGGGCCCGACCGGCGTGGGGTGACCGGCGGGGTGACCGGGGCATCGAGGCCGCAGCCCGTAAAGATGCCGGGCCGGGAGCGGGCCCGCCCGTGTGCGGACGGGACGGACCCGTGCGGGGGCGCCCGAGAAGGGCGAGCGGCCGGTGCCCCCGCCAGGGGTCTCCGGGCGGTGCGGTGAGGAGGACGGACAGGGACACCCCTTGCCCGCACCGCCCGGAGGGATCAGGTACCGGTGATGTGCTCGGGGCGCACCGGTACGCGCGGCAGTTCCAGCCCGGTCGCCGCCCGGATGGCGGAGAGCACCGCCGGGGTGGACGAGAGGGTGGGCGCCTCGCCGATGCCGCGCAGCCCGTAGGGGGCGTGCTCGTCGGCGAGTTCCAGGACGTCGACCGGGATGGTCGGGGTGTCCAGGATGGTGGGGATGAGGTAGTCGGTGAAGGAGGGGTTGCGGACCTTCGCCTCCTTGGAGACGACGATCTCCTCCATCACCGCCAGGCCCAGGCCCTGCGTCGTCCCGCCCTGGATCTGGCCGACGACGGACAGCGGGTTGAGCGCCTTGCCGACGTCCTGGGCACAGGCCAGCTCGATGACCTTGACGAGGCCCAGTTCGGTGTCCACCTCGACCACGGCGCGGTGCGCGGCGAAGGAGTACTGGACGTGGCCGTTGCCCTGGCCGGTGCGCAGGTCGAAGGGCTCGGTGGGGCGGTGCCGCCACTCCAGCTCCAGGTCGATCGCCTCGTCGCCGAGGACGTCGGCCAGGTCGGCCAGCACCTCGCCGCCGTCGGTGACGACCTTGCCGCCCTCCAGGAGGAGTTCGGCGGTGGCCCACGCGGGGTGGTAGGTGCCGAACTTGGCGCGGCCCCTCTCCAGGACCTTTTCGCGGACGGCCTCGCAGGCGTTCTTGACCGCGCCGCCGGTGACGTAGGTCTGGCGGGAGGCGGAGGTGGAGCCCGCCGAGCCGACCTGGGTGTCGGCCGGGTGGATGGTGACCTGCTGGACGCCGAGCTCGGTACGGGCGATCTGGGCGTGGACGGTGACGCCGCCCTGCCCGACCTCGGCCATCGCGGTGTGCACGGTGGCGACCGGCTCGCCGCCGACGACCTCCATGCGGACCCGGGCGGTGGAGTAGTCGTCGAAGCCCTCCGAGAACCCGACGTTCTTGATGCCGACGGCGTAGCCGACGCCGCGCACCACGCCCTCGCCGTGGGTGGTGTTGGACAGGCCACCGGGCAGCGCCCGCACGTCGGCCGCGTCGCCGGCGCTCTCCCACTGCTTCTCGGGCGGCAGCGGCATCGCCTTGACCCGGCGCAGCAGTTCGGCGACCGGCGCCGGGGAGTCCACGACCTGGCCGGTGGGCATGATCGTGCCCTGTTCCATGGCGTTGAGCTGCCGGAACTCCACCGGGTCCATCCCCAGCTTGGCGGCCAGCTTGTCCATCTGGGACTCGTACGCAAAGCACGCCTGGACCGCGCCGAAGCCGCGCATCGCGCCGCAGGGCGGGTTGTTGGTGTAGAGGGCGATCGCCTCGATCTCCACGTCGTCGATGACGTACGGGCCCACCGACAGGGACGAGGCGTTGCCGACCACGGCCGGGGAGGCGGAGGCGTAGGCGCCGCCGTCCAGCACGATCCGGCACTTCATGTGGGTGAGCTTGCCGTCCTTGGTGGCGCCGTGCTCGTACCAGAGCTTGGCGGGGTGCCGGTGGACGTGCCCGAAGAAGGACTCGAACCGGTTGTAGACGATCTTGACGGGCTTGCCGGTGCGCAGCGCCAGCAGGCAGGCGTGGATCTGCATCGACAGGTCCTCGCGCCCGCCGAACGCGCCGCCGACGCCGGAGAGCGTCATGCGGACCTTCTCCTCCGGCAGGCCCAGCACCGGCGCGATCTGCCGCAGGTCGGAGTGCAGCCACTGGGTGGCGATGTAGAGGTCCACGCCGCCGTCCTCGGCGGGCACCGCGAGCCCGGACTCCGGGCCCAGGAACGCCTGGTCCTGCATGCCGACCACGTACTCGCCGGAGACGATGACGTCGGCGCGCTTGGCGGCCTCGTCCGCGTCGCCGCGGACGATCGGCTGGCGGTGGACGATGTTCGGGTGCGGGACGTGCGCGGCGTGGTGGTCGTCGCGGTCCGGGTGCAGCAGCGGGGCGCCGTCGGCGGTCGCGGACTCCTCGTCGTGGACGACGGGCAGCTCGGCGTAGTCCACCTTGATCTTGGCGGCGGCGCGGCGGGCGGTCTCCGGGTGGTCGGCGGCGACCAGCGCCACCGGCTCGCCGTGGTGCCGGACCCGGCCGTGCGCGAGAACCGGGGTGTCCTGGATCTCCAGGCCGTAGTTCTTCACCTCGGTCGGCAGGTCGTCGTAGGTGAGGACGGCGTACACCCCGGCCTGCGCCAGCGCCTCGGAGGTGTCGATGGAACGTATCTCCGCGTGCGCGTGCGGGCTGCGCAGGGTGAAGCCCCACAGCATGTCCTCGTGCCACATGTCCGAGGAGTACGCGAACTCGCCGGTGACCTTCAGCGTGCCGTCCGGGCGCAGCGTGGACTCGCCGATACCGGCCTTCGTCTTGCCGCCCTGGGTGAGGTTGGTGGGCGTGCGGGTGACTCCCATGTGCTCAGACCCCCTGTCCGGCGGTGCGGGACTCGCCGCGGGCGGCGGCCAGCCGTACCGCGTCGAGGATCTTCTCGTAGCCCGTGCAGCGGCACAGGTTGCCCGACAGCGCCTCGCGGATGTCGGCGTCCGACGGGTCGGCGTTGCGCTCCAGCAGCTCGTCCGCGGCCACCAGCAGGCCCGGCGTGCAAAAGCCGCACTGGACGGCGCCCGCGTCGATGAACGCCTGCTGGATGGGGGCGAGTTCGGCGGCCTCGCCGGTCTGCCCGTCGGCGGGCTTGGCCTGCCAGGCGCGGGCCGCGTCCACGTCGGTGCCCTCAAAGGCGCCCCCGGCGCGGTGCCTGGCGTGGTCGGCCAGGCCCTCGACGGTGACGACCTCGCGGCCCTCGACCTGACCGGCGGCCACCAGGCAGGAACACACCGGCACGCCGTCCAGGCGGACCGTGCACGAGCCGCACTCGCCCTGCTCGCAGGCGTTCTTGGAGCCGGGCAGGCCCATCCGCTCGCGCAGCACGTACAGCAGGCTCTCGCCCTCCCAGACGTCGTCGGCCTGCTGCTCCCTGCCGTTGACGGTGAACTTCACGCGCACTGGGCGCTCCTCTCCTTGCCGCGGTAGGACTCCCAGGTCCAGCCCAGGGTGCGGCGGGCCATGATGCCCACCGCGTGGCGGCGGTACGTGGCGCTGCCGCGCACGTCGTCGATGGGGTTGCAGGCGCCGGTGGCGAGCTGCGCGAACTGCTTGGCGATGGAGGGCGGGATGGTCTTGCCCGAGTCCCACAGCCCCTCCTCCTCCAGCGCGGCGGCGAGGAACTCCTCGGCCGCCTTGGCGCGGACGGGGGTCGGCGCGGCGGAGCCGATGCCGGTGCGCACCGTGCGGGTCTCCGGGTGCAGCGCCAGGCCGAAGGCGCACACCGCGATCACCATGGCGTTGCGGGTGCCGACCTTGGAGAACTGCTGCGGGCCGTCCGCCTTGGGCAGGTGCACGGCGCGGATCAGCTCGTCCGGCTCCAGGGCGTTGCGCTTGACGCCGAGGTAGAACTCGTCGATCGGGATCATGCGGGTGCCGCGCACCGACGCCACCTCGACCTCGCAGCCGGAGGCCAGCAGCGCGGGGTGGGCGTCGCCGGCCGGGGAGGCGGTGCCCAGGTTGCCGCCCACGCCGCCGCGGTTGCGTATCTGGGGGGAGGCGACGGTGTGCGAGGCGAGCGCCAGGCCCGGCAGCTCGGCCCGCAGGTGCTCCATGATCTGCGTGTACGGTACGGAAGCGCCCAGCCGTACGGTCTTCTCGCCGACCTCCCACTCCCGCAGGTCGTCGATGCGGTTGAGGTCGAGCAGGTAGTCGGGGCGCCGGTGGTCGAAGTTGATCTCGACCATCACGTCCGTGCCGCCCGCGATGGGTACGGCGGTGGGGTGCTCGGCCTTGGCGGCGAGCGCCTCCTCCCAGCCGGCGGGGCGAAGGAAGTCCATCCGTGGCTCTCTTCTGCTTCTGCGTGCGTGGGTCTCCCCGGCGGGCGTGCGGGCCGCCGGGGAGGTTTGGTCTTGCGCGCCCACGAAAACCGGGTCCTTCGTGGGCGGAACAGGGACCTTCGGCCCTGTCCGGATCTTGCGGTCGGTGTCTCGTTCACGCGGTTGGGCCAAGTGAACGCGTCCCGGGCGGGTGCTGTGCAGACACCGAAACCATGAAGCGGTTGGCTGGCCAGGGCACACGTCTTGTAGATTCGAACGAAAGGTGGAGCCCAGAAACCTCGCGGCATTCCACCGACACCATCAGACGGATACCGGCACCACGGACAGAAAGATCGGCGGGCGAGTTCATGCGGCTCCGCGCACTCCTGGACACCGACACCCTGGGCCTGCGCCTGCTCGGGGGCGAGGACGAGCTGGACCGCACCGTACGCGGCGTGATGACCACCGACCTCCGCGACCCGAGCCGCTACCTCTCCGGCGGCGAACTGGTGCTGACGGGCCTGGCCTGGCGGCGCGAGCCCGCCGACTCCGAGCGGTTCGTCCGCATCCTGGCCACCGCCGGCGTCGCCGGGCTCGCGGCCGGCGAGGCGGAGCTCGGCTCGGTCCCGGACGACCTGGTGGCGGCCTGCGCCCGGCACCGGCTGCCGCTGTTCTCCGTCGTCGAGGACGTCTCGTTCGCCTCGATCACGGAGTACGTCGTCCGGCAGGTCTCGGGCGAACGCGCCGGGGACCTGGCCGCCGTGGTCGACCGGCACCGGCGCCTGATGACCTCCGGCCCGGCCGGCGGCGGCCCCGAGGTCGTCCTCGACCTGCTGGGCTCGGACCTGGACCTGCGCGCGTGGGTACTCTCCCCCGCCGGCCGCCGGATCGCCGGGTCCAGCGTCCCCGGGTCCACCCCCGAACTCCCCGCCGACCTGTCCGCCCGGCTCGCCGGCGAGCACCTGGCCGCGTCGCGCGCCGGCCGCCCCGGCCCGTACCGCGTCACCCAGGCCGGGACGACGTACTCCCTCTTCCCCATCCGCAGCGGCGGCCGGGACCTGCGCGAAACGGTCCTCTCGGACTGGCTGCTGGCCGTCGAGGCGGACGCCGGCGACTGGCCCGCGGAACGGCTGGACCTCCTCGACGGCGTCACCCAGCTCATCGCCGTCGAACGCGACCGGCGCGACGCCGCCCGCACGGTCCGCCGCCGGCTCGCCCAGGAAGTCCTCGAACTCGTCCAGACCGGCGCCCCGCCCGCCGAGACCGCCGCCCGGCTGCGCGTCGCCGCCCCCGTGCTGCTGCCCGGCCTGGGCACCGCGCCGCACTGGCAGGTCGTGGTGGCCCGCGTCGAATGGGACGGCGGCGAGGTACCCGGCGGGCCGGTGGCCCAGACGCTGCTGGAAGAGGTCCTGGTCGACCCGGGCGCCTTCGGGCCCGACCCCTCCGACCGGATCGCCGTCGCGCACACCGGTGACGAGGCCGTCGCCCTCGTCCCGCTGCCCGCCGTGCCCGACGAGACCGGCGGCACCTCCGCCAACGGGCTGCGCGCCGCCGACCTGCTCGGCGTCATCCAGGAACCGCTGTCCCGCGGCCTGGACGGCGACGGCCGCCTCACCCTCGGCGTCAGCGCCTCCGTGCACTCCGCCGAAGGGCTGCGCGGCGCGCTGGAGGAGGCCCGGCACGCCCGCCGCGTCGCCGCCGCCCGCCCCGGCCGGGTCTGCGCCGCCGGACACGAGGAACTGGCCTCGCACGTCCTGCTGCTGCCCTTCGTGCCCGACGACGTGCGGCGCGCCTTCACCGCCCGCCTCCTGGACCCGCTGCGCGACTACGACCGGCGGCACCGGGCCGAGCTGATTCCGACGCTGGAAGCCTTCCTGGACTGCGACGGCTCCTGGACGCGCTGCGCGACCCGCCTCCACCTGCACGTCAACACGCTGCGGTACCGGGTGGGGCGCATCGAGCAGCTCACGGGGCGGGACCTGTCGCGGCTGGAGGACAAGCTGGACTTCTTCTTGGCGTTGCGGATGAGCTGAGCGGACTTCTGCTTGGCGTTCGGATGAGTTGAGCGGGCGGGGTGTTCGGCTCGGTGGGCGCCCGTCCCCGGGTTACGGCATCACCACCCGGGTGAACGCCCCGCCCCGCGCCGCCAGTTCGGCCCACGTCCCCTCCTCCGCCACGCGGCCGGACTCCAGCACGGCGATGCGGTCGGCGCGGGCGATGGTGGCCGGGCGGTGGGCGATCACCAGGGTGGCGCGGGTGGCGGAGGACGCGGCGAGGGCGGCGGCCAGTTCGGCGTCACCGGCGGTGTCCAGGTGGGCGGTCGTCTCGTCCAGCACCAGCACGCGCGGGTCGGCGAGCAGCGCGCGGGCCAGGGCGACGCGCGCCCGCTGACCGCCGGAGAGGGTGGCGCCGCGCTCGCCGACAGGGGTGTCCAGGTCCGCCGCGAACCGGTCGATGCCGCAGGCCGCGGCCACCTCCCGCAGCCGCGCCTCGCTCGCGTCCGGCGCGGCGAGACGCAGGTTGTCGGCGAGGGTGCCGTGGAAGAGGGGCGCCTCCTGGCCCACCACGGACACCGCCCGGCGCAGCTCCGCGTCCGCCAGGTCCCTCACGTCCACCGGCGGCGCGCCGTCCGCGGGCAGCAGTTCCACCGCGCCCTGTGACGGGTCCCAGAAGCGGGCCAGGAGGTGGGCGCAGGTGGACTTGCCCGCCCCCGAGGTCCCGACGAGGGCGACCGTCTCGCCCGCCCGGACGGTCAGGTCCACGCCGTCCAGCACGGACACGCCCCCGTAGTCGAAGCGCACCCCGCGCAACCGGATGCCCAGGGGCCCGTCCGGCAGCGGGCGCGGGGCGGCCGGTTCCGGGGCGCCGGCGGGAGCCCGGACGGCGGCGCCGACGCGGCCCGCGGCGGCCCGCAGCCCGCCCGCCTGGCCCAGCGCGGCGGCCGAGTCGGCGACCGGGGCCAGCACCCCGAGGGCGAGCGCCATCGCGCCCGGCGCCCACGCGCCGCCCAGCCGCCCGCCGGCCACGGCGTGCGCGGCGACCGCCACCACCCCGACCACGGCGGCCACCACCAGCAGGTCCCGCACCGCCGCCGCGCCCGCCTCCCACGACTGCTCGGCCCGCTGGCGGCGGCCCACCTCCCGCCCGGAGGCGGCCAATCGGTCGCGGCGGCGGCCGAGCGCACCGAAGGCGACGAGTTCCCGCAGGCCGTCCACCGTCTCCACGGCCTCGGCGGACAGCACGGCGGCGGCCTCGCGGGTACGGGCCGCGCGGACCGCCCGCCCCCGCCCCTCCAGCAGCGGCGCGAGCACCAGCAGCCCCGCCACCGGCAGCACGACGACCGGCAGCCACGGCTCCACCACGGCCAGCAGCACCACCCCCGCCCCGAACACCGCGCCGGACGCGAGGAGTTGGGCCACCGCGTGCGCGTAGAAGAACTCCAGCGCCTCCACGTCCCCCATCGCGGTCGCGGCCAGGTCCCCGCTCCGGCGCCCGGCGATCCGCGCGGGCGCGCTGCGGGCCAGCCCGTCGAAGACCCGCACCCGCAGCTCCGCCAGCACCCGGTAGGCCAGGTCGTGCGAGAGGTCCATCTCCCGCCAGGTGGCCACCGCCCGCAGCAGGACGAGCCCCAGCAGCACCGCCACCGTCCCCGGCGTGGGGGCCGCCCCCTCGATGACCGCCGCGCCGACGGTGTACGCGGCGAGCGTGACCAGGGCCACCAGCGCCGCCTGGTCCACCAGGGCGGCGGCACAGGTGCGGACGACCATCGCGCGGTGGGGTCGGAGAGCGGGGAGGAGGGAGCGGAGGGGGCCTCGGGGGGCGGGGGCGGCCGTGCGGTGTTTTTGCGGGGGTTCCGGAGGGAGTTCCTGGCGGGGCTGCTGGTGGGTGGTCATGGGGCTCATGGGCTCTTTCGGGGTGGGTCGTCGGGCCTGGCGGTGGTGGAGTGGAGGCCGGGGATCATGCGGCGGTGTCCGAGTACGCCCCTGGGTCGGTACGTCCCGCCGCGACCAGGGACGCGTAGACACCGTCTTCGGCGAGCAGGCCCGCGTGGTCGCCGACCGCGTCGACGCGTCCGCCGTCCAGGACGACGATCCGGTCGGCGTGCCGTACGGAGGCCAGGCGGTGCGCGACCACCAGACACGTCCGCCCGCGCACGGCCTGCGCCAGTTCGCGTCCGATCCGGGTCTCGCGGTGCTCGTCCACCGCGCTCGTCGCCTCGTCCAGCACCAGGACGGGCGCGTCGGCGAGCAGCGCGCGGGCGAGCGCCAGGCGCTGGCGCTGGCCGCCGGAGAGGGTGCCGCCGCGCTCGCCGACCACCGTGGCGTAACCGTCCGGCAGCCGCTCGATCTCCTCGTGCACGCCGGCGGTGCGGGCCGCCGCGCGGAGTTCGGCGTCGGTGGCGTCCGGGCGGCCCAGCCGCAGGTTCTCGGCGACGGTGGCGTGGAAGAGGTAGGTCTCCTGGGAGACGACGGCGATGCCGCGCCGCAGGGACTCCAGGGTGTACGCGGCGGCGTCCACGCCGTCGAGCAGCACCCGCCCGCGCTGCGGGTCGCGGTGCCGCAGCAGCAGGGCGAGCAGCGTGGACTTGCCCGCGCCGGACGGCCCCACGACGGCCGTGGTGCGCCCCGCCTCGGCCGTGAAGCTCACCCCGGCCAGCGCGGGCCGGTCCGCGCCGGGATAGCGGAAGTGCACGTTCTCGAAGCGGATTTCGGGGGCGGTGGGGGGTGGGGACGACTCCAGGGGAGCGAACGTCGAGGACGAACCTGGGGGCGCGATCGCCGAGCGTGAAGCCGGGGAGACGGTCACCGAGGACGAACCCGGGGGCGCGGTCACCGAAGACGAGGCCGTCCCCGACGCGGCCGGGGGTGCCCAAGGGGCGTTCAGCGTCCCCTCGTCCGGGACCTCCCCCTCGGCGGTGCGGAGTGCGGCGATCCCGTCCGCCGCCGAGACCCCGAGGTACCCCGCGTGCCACTCCCGCGACAGGTCGCGGATCGGGCGGAAGCATTCCGACGCCAGCATGAGCAGCAGATACGTGCCGGTGGCGGAGGTGCGGCCGGACGCCGCGGAGGCGACCGCGAGCAGCGCGGCGGCGGCCGTGCCGCCCTGCACGGCGAGGTCGGTGAGGCCGGTGTCCACCAGGGAGACGCGCAGCTTGGCGACGGTGGCGCGGTGCAGCGCGGCCGAACGCCGCTCCAGCCGCTCCCGCGTACGCCGCACCGCCCCGGCCGCCCTGAGGGCGGGCATCCCCTGCAGGGCCTCCAAGTAGTCGGCCGCCAGGGCTTCGTACGTATCCCAGTGGTCCCGCCCGCGCCGGGTCAGCAACCGGTCCCACCAGCGCGGCGCGAGCAGCGCGAGGAGCAGCGCGGGCACCAGGACGAGCAGCGCGTACGGCTGCACGGCGGCGACCGCGACGAGCAGCAGCGGCGGGACGACGCAGGTGATCACCAATTGCGGCAGGTAGCGGGAGACGTAGGCGTCCACGCCCTCCACCCCGTCCACGAGGGTGGCGCGGACGGCGCCGGCCCGTTGCCGCCGGTCTGCCGGGGGTTCGGTGGTGCGGGGGGCTGTTTGCGCGGTGTCCGGGGCTGTTCGTGCGGTGCCTGACGCCGTTTGTGCGGCGGCCGGAGCCGCTTGTGCGGTGTCCGAAGCTGTTCGTGCGGTGCCCAAAGCTGTTTGTGCGGTGCCCAGAGCTGTTTGTGCGGCGTCCGGGGACGGTTTCGTGGAGCCCGGGGACGCTTTCGTGGAGCCCGGGCCGAGGGAGCCGAGCGCGCCGATCCGCCCCAGGTGTTCCACCAGCGCGTCCCGCAACCGGACCCGCACCGTCGCACCGGCCCGCACCGCCACCCGCCGCTGCCACCGGCTCAGCAGCGCCCGCGCGACGACGACCGCGAGCACGGCCCCCAGCAGCCGGGGCAGCCGGTCGGTCTCGCCCCGGGCGACGGCGGCGAGCGCGGTGGCGAGCAGCACCGCCTGCGCCAGGTGGGTCACGGCGACGGCGGCGAGCCCGCCGGTGGCGCCGAGCAGCGGCCCGCGCGCGATCCGCGCGGCCCGGAGGAGTTCGGGGTGCAGCATCATCGCGGGGCGGCCTGCCTTTCGGTGCCTTCGGTGCGGCGCGGGGGGCGGGGGGCCGTGTTCCGGGGGGCCGCCTGCCGGAGGCTCGTCTTCCGGGGGCCTGTCGGCCGGAGGCTCGTCTGCCGGAGGCCCGTTTCCTGGAGGGCCGTCTGCCGGAGGTCCGTCTCCTGAGGGCACGTCTTCCGGACGCCCATGTGCCGAACGCCGATCTCTTGGGGGGCCGTCTGCCGGAGGCCCGTTTCCTGGAGGGCCGTCTGCCGGAGGGCCCTCTCCTGAGGGCACGTCTTCCGGAGGCTCGTCTTCCGCCTGTCGTCCGCCGTCCCGGCCTCTTCCCTGCCGACTTCCACGTCCATCTCCGTCTTCTGCGCTCCCATCGCGAGCGCGTGAACGATCCAGTCCCGGCCCGGCGTCCCGCCCAGCGCGGCCCCCAGGTCGGCCCGCTGCCAGGAACCGACCGCCCGGGTGCGCAGGCCGAGCGCGGTCGCGGCGGTCTGCGCGACGCCGACGGCGTAACCGGCGGTGAGGTGGGCCTCCCGTACCTCTGCGGGCCCCGCGTCCTCCGGGCAGCCGTACGCGAGCAGGACGGCGCCTGCCTCGGCGAGCCAGCCCTGACCGGCCGCCCACACGGCGAGGGTGGGGCGCGCGTCTCCGGAGGCCAGGGTGCGGAGGCGGGGGGCCTCCGTATCGTTCACGGTCGGCTTCGGCAGCGCGGGACGGGTGGCCTGGTGCGCGCCGGTCTCCAGCAGTGCCATCCGGTCCGCGTCGAGTTCCGCCACCGCCGGCCGGGTGTCCCGGTCCGCGTCGAGTTCCGGCACCGCCGGTCGGGTGTCCCGGTGCCCATTGACTGCCGGCAGCGCCGATCGGGCGGCCTGCTCCCCGTCGAGCTCCAGCAGTTCCGGCCGGTCGCCCCCCACCGCCACGCACCACCGCACCCCGCCGGGCCACGCGCGCGCGGCCACGGCCAGGACCTCGGCGAGCGCGCGCCGGGAGGGCTCACCCGTCAGCGGTGGCGGCGCACTGCGGCGGGACAGCAGCACGTTCTCCGGCCAGGGTTGTGAGCGGGTGACGGGACGGAGGGGGCGCCACGTCATGGTGGACGGCGGGGTGGCCCCCAGAGCCGTCAGCAGCTGCCAGGTCTCGCGCAACGCCTCCGGCCCACCTCCCGGTTCCCCGGCGACGGGGCCGTTCCCCGGAGGGCCGTCCGGCACCACCGGCGGTGCGGCCTGCCCGTACGTGGCCCACAGGCGCAGGCCCCACGCCGGAACGCGGCCCCGTTCCGGCCCCGTGTCCGGCCCCACCCACACCGCCGCCACCGGGTGCGCGGGCTCGGCGCCGGGCCAGATCCCGCCGTAGTGCGCGGGGTGCGGGAGCCCGGCAGCGGCGGCGAGCGTGGCACCGTCCGCGTCCGGGCACGCCGCCGTCGCACCGGCCGACGCCAGCGCGGCGACCGCGTGCCCGGCGTCGAGCAGCAGCAGCGGCCAGGCGCGGTGCCCGTAGTGGGCGACGGTGCGCCGGGCGGTGACCGTGAGGACGATCAGCGTCCCGGTGGGCGCGCCCGGCGGGGCGGGCCCGCGCCGGTGGACGCGGTGCGCCCGCGCGTCGTACGCGTACCGCCCGGGCGGCGGCCCGCAACCGGGGCCGACCAGCAGGTGCGCGTCCACCGGGTGCAGCGCCCCCGCCGAGGGCGCTGGGCGCAGCCGCCCGCCGGAACCGGGGGCCGCCGCCAGCGCCAGCCGCAGGACCCGGCCGAGCGGCACGAGACCGTCCCGCTCGGGGAGTTCCAGGGGCGGTGACGCCCAGAGGGGCGCCCGGCCGCCCGGGATGTCCGGACCCGGCACCAGCTCCGAGCGAACCCGCGCGAGGCCGGCGCGCACCAGTTGGGCAGGGGATGCGTGGGAGTACGTCACGGCGGCCTCACATGTGCGGCGGCGGCGCGAGGGTGAAGTCGTCCGGCGTGCTGGGAGCGCGGGTCCGCCAGCCCCGGGCCACCGCCGCCTCGGCGAACCGTGGTGCCCCGAAGTACCCGAAGGCGGCGGGGGCGTTCGGGATCAGGCCGGAGACCAGGACGCGGGCCACGCGCAACGGCGTCTCGGCGACGTCCTCGGTCGTCAGGTCGAAGGTCAGGACCCGGTGGCCGCCGGCCGCGAGCCGTTCCTCCAGTGCGGCACGGTTGCCGGGCGGCACGGCGTCGATGCCGGTCACGCCGTCGCGCGGGGCGGTGAACCGCCGGGCCAGCGGCGCCGTGCGCGGATCCAGCCACACCTGGACGTGCGCGCCGAGGTCGCGGACGGCGGCGAAGTCCGGCCCGCAGTCGTCGAGGTACCGGCGGTCGGGCCGGTGGTCGAGGTAGAGGCCGCGGGCCAGCATCCCGGCCTCGATCGCCCGGAACACCCACCCGTCGGCGTCCACCGCGCCCTGCGTGAACACCCAGGTGTGCACGGCCTCCAGCACCGCCTTGCGGGCCGCCTCCGCCGGGTCGTACCGGCAGGCGAACCCCGCCGCGTGGATGCCGCGCTCCGCGTCGTACACCAGCGCCGCCATGCAGGGCGCGAACTCCGACGGCATCTCGACGATCCACACCTCCAGCCCCGAACCCGCCAGGTCCGCCGCCAGCCCGGGCACGCTCGCCGGGTCGATGCCCCGGGTGGGGCCGTCCAGGTGCCACCACAGTTCCAGCGCGTCGCGTTCGACGATCTCCAGGAGCGCGCGCTCCACGGCGTCGTCCAGGCCCTGGCCGGTCGCGATACCGGCGTAGTTGAGGTGGTGGGTGCGCGGGAGGTGACGCAGGTGGGCCTGGCGCCAGTTGAGGTGCGTGAGGGCGACGGGGGCCCAGCAGGGGGCGCCCGTGCCGTGCTCGGTGCCGCGTGCCCACAGGGCCGGGGTGTCCGCGTCGAAGGGGCGGTACGGGAAACCGTCCCGCTCGTACTGCCAGGCGGCGTAGCGCGGCAGGTCCCCCGGGCCGTACAACGCCGCTCCCTCGGCGGCCAGTTCGGCGGCGGTGGCCGGGCGTGGGGCGCCGGGGTGGCCGGCCGGGGGCAGCCGGTTGCCGCAGTAGCGCTCGACGGCCTCCGCGATGGCGGCCACCCGCGCGCCCTCCGGGTCGCCGAAGGTCGTCCCCAGCGCGACCCGGTCGGCGGGCCAGGCCCCGAACCGCCGCGCGTCGGCGACCTCCGCCGTCATGGCGACGTACCGGGGCGGGGCCCCCTCAGGGTGCGCCACCGGCTCGACGCCGCGCACGATCCCGCACACGGGGTCGACCAGCGCTTCGAGCGGCAGGGCTTCGAGCGGCAGAGCTTCGGACGACAGCGCTTCGGGCGGCGGGACTTCGGACGGCAGGGCGGCGGCGGGCCGGGCCTCCACGTCCGGCGGTCCCTCCCCTCGTGTCCGACGGCCGGCGTCCCCGCCGGGCCGCTCCTCGCGTTCCGCGCGTATGGGGCTGATGGTCGTCACCTGCAGATCTCCTGTACGGGGTCGACGGCGCCGGCGGCGAACGCGCGCGGCGGGACAACGGGCAGCAGCAGCGCGCCACCCGCCATGAGGACGGTGCGGCGCGAGGGCAGCAGCCGGGTGGCGGTCACGGGGTCCTCGCCCGTGTGCGGGTTGCGGGCGTGGGCGGGGAAGTGGTGCCCGGCGATCTCGACACGCAGCCGGGTGCCCGCGGGCAGCCGGCGCGCCAGGCAGCCGAGCCGGACGGTCACCCGGGCCTCCTCGCCCGCCGGGTCGGCGCGCCGGGTGATGCCGATGGCCAACGGCGTGGCGTGGCCCGCCGGATCGAGCGCGATCACCCGCACCGCCCAGTCGGCGCACGGGGTGGACGCCACGGCGCGGAAGCGCACCGCCGCGTCACCGAACAGGTCCAGCGGGCGGGGCAGCGGCGGGGTCACCATCAGGCACCGGTCGGCCGCCTCACCGGGGCCCGGGACCGGCACCGCCAGGTCGTCCGAACGCACCGGCCGGTCGGGGTCCGCCACGAAATCCGCACCGTGGACGACGCGCGGACCACCGCGTTCCCCGAACGGGTACTCCGTCACGGGCCCGGCCTCCGCCAGCGGAGCCGCGGCGACCCATTGGCCGGGCCGACCGGTGTCATGGGTCTCATCGGTCCGGGGGGTCCCATCGGTCTCACCGGTCGGGGCGGTCCGGGTGGCCTCACCAGTCCGGCCGGTCCCATCGGTCTCACCGGTCCGGGCGGTCGGGGTGGTCCGGGCAGTCCGGGCAGTCCGGGCAGTCCGGGCAGTCTCACCAGCCCGGGCAGCCCGATCGGTCCCGCCAGCCCCGTCAGACCCACCGGCCCGCCCGATCCGCTCCGTCCCGGCGACGGCCACCGCGCCCCGCCGCCCGCGCAGCGTCCGGCCCGCGCCCGCGCCCGCCGCGCCACCTGGCAGCGCGGCCCGCGCCCACAGGTCGTACAACGCGCCGATTCCGATGGGGAGTTCGCTGCTCCCCGGCGTGACGAGGCGGTGCCCCCACGGGCCCATCAACAGGCGGGCCGGTCCGCCCCAGCGGCGCCACAGCGCCACGGTGTCCGCCGCGAACGGGTCGCGGTGGCCGCCCACGGCCAGCAGCGGCACCCGCGCGCGTTCGGCGCGCAGCACCAGGCGGTCCCGGCGGCACTCCCGCCAGACGTCCGGCCAGGAGGGCAGGTCCCGGCCGAGCCGCGTGGGCACGTCCGTGACGGGCAGGTGGGCCAGGAGGTTGGGGTCGCGGGCGAGGGCCGCGTCGAGCGCGCCCTCGTCCGAGTCGGGCCGGTCGCCGTGTGCGGCCCACCATCCCGTACGGGCCCACAGCCGCTCGGGGCCGGTGGGTTCGCGCGCGGTCTCGGCGAGGCCCAGCGCGGGGACGGCGGCGATCACCGCGTCCGGACGCTCGTCCGCGTTCGCGTCCTCGCTGAGCGCCGTCGTCAGCGCGCAGTACGCCGCGTACGAGGCTCCGCAGGCGAGCACCCGGCCGTCGCTCCACGCCTGGGCGCGCACCCAGCGGATCGCCGCCGCGCCGTCGTCCTCCTCCCGCTCGTATGGGCGCCACGCCCCCTCCGAGGCGTACCGTCCGCGCACGTCCTGGGCCAGCGCGGCGTAACCGCGCGCCGCCCAGGCCCGCAGTTCGGCCCGGTGCCGCCGCCGGTCGTAGGGCGTCCGGATCAGTACGGCGGGGACGACGCCGCGCCCGGCCGCCGTCCGCTCCGGCAGGCACAGGTCCGTCGCCAGCCGCGCGCCGTCGGGCATGACGACCCGTACGGTCCGCACGTCCGGGACCACGCCCGCCCGGGGGCCGGGCACCGTCCGCGTGAGGTTGCCGCCTGCGGGCGGGGGCACACGATCCGGCCTCGGGGGCTGGGGGACGGAGCCCGTCCGGACGGGCCGGGGGATGCCGTCCGGCTTCGCGGAACCGTTCCCCGCCGCCCTCTCGCCGACCTGCCGCCCGGACGGCAGCGCCCGGCCGCTCATCGCGCCTCCCCCGTCCGCGGCCCGCCGAGCGGCGCGACCCGTGGCACCGGGAGGACGGGGTGCTCGGTGATCGTCATGTCCCGCACGTCGACGCGCCGCAGGCGGCGCCGCGCGGGCAGCCGTCCGCCTCCAGGGTCGCTCCCCGCGGCCCAGGCCACCAGGTCGCCGAGGAGCAGTCCCGCGATCAGGCCCGCCGAGCCGGGTCCGCTGGGCCGCACCCGCTCCGGGGTGCGCGATCCCTCCCAGTAGGCGGCGAGTTCGCGGTGCGCGGCGGTGGCGGCGAGGCGACGCAGCCGCACGTGGGCGGAGGTGACGTCGCCCGGCGCCGCGGCGAACGGTTCGAGCCACGCCTGCCGGCCCTCCCGATGGCAGCGCAGCCAGCCCACGCCCCGGCCGGGCAACCCGTCGGCGGCGTCCCACAAACCGGGCGGGACCGGCGCGTCCAGGCACCACACCACCGCCGTCCGCGCCGCGTCCGCCGTCCGTGCCACATCCCCCGTCTGCGCCGCGTCCGCCGACCGCTCGGCCTTCGCCGACCGCGCCGCCCCCGCCGACCGCTCGGCCTCCGCGCCGTTCGCCAACTCCGCGACCCGCTCGGCGGACACCTCCCGCACCTCGGCCCCGGCCGCCTCGGCGCCGCGCGCCAATGGACGGGTGATCTCGTCGGCACCAAGGACGAGGACCGTCCGCCCTGCCAGCGGCGCACCGTGCCGGAGAGCGGCCCGGTCGCCCGTCCGCCCCTCCCCGTCCGCACGGACCGCGTACCCGGCGTCGACGAACGCCCCGACGAGCCGGGCCAGTTCACCGTCCTGAGGGGAATTAGTCCGCGCCCCCTCCGCCCCCAAGAGCCCGTCGATCAGTGACTCGGGAGGCACCCCGCCCGTCTCGACGCGCAGGAACTCCCCTTCCGGTGTCCGTACCGCGAGCCCCCGCCCGGGGACGGTGACGAGCTCGACGCCGGGGGTGAGGTGGTGGCGGATCACGGGCGGGCCTCCTGGGGCGGGAAACGGGAATCGCTGGGGTGGAACGGGCGCGGGCCCGTCCGGACGAGACCGGACGAGCCCGCGTGGCGCTGCTTACTCGTCGCCGTCGGCGGCGGTCTCCACGGCGTCGTCGAAGGGGTTCTCGACGAGGGCGTTGGAGTGGGTGGCCGACAGGTGCGCGAGCTGGCTCTGGTCGGCGATCGGGCTGAACACCTTGTTGTTCTCCATGAGGAACTCCGTTCACATCGGGTAACCGCGGCAGCCGATCGGCGCCGCACGACAGACACTAATGAATATGATTGTCATTCCGCAGTACTTTTCGAGAGCCATTGATCAGTTCGAGAGATCCGCTGATCGATGCGGCGCGGTTCCCCTCCGGTCGGGGAGGGCGCGGGGCCTCCTCTGATTCCGGTCAGGGCAGGCGCGGCACCTCCTCCGGCCAGGGCAGGCGCGGCCTCCCCCGGTCAGCCCGGCGTGACTTCTTCCGATCAGTACGGGCCCGACCTCTTCCGATCAGCGCGGGCTCGGCCTCCTCCGGTCAGCGCGGCGCGACGTCCTCGGCCGACAGCGGACGATCCGGGTAGCACACCGGCCACCCGCCCACCGGATCGCGCCCCACCCGCCCGACCACGCCCAGCACGTCGGCCAGCAACCGCGGCGTCACCACGTCGGCCGGCGGCCCGTCGGCGACCACCCGGCCACCTCGCAACGCCACCAGCCGTTCGGCGAACCGGGCCGCGTGCCCCAGGTCGTGCAGGACCATCACCACGGTCAGCGCGCGCTCCCCCCGCAGCCGCACGACGGTTTGCAGGACCTGGAGTTGGTGCCGCAGATCCAGGTAGGTGATGGGCTCGTCCAGCAGCAGGACGCGGGTGTCCTGTGCCAGCGCCATCGCCAGCCGGACGCGCTGCCGCTCGCCGCCCGAGAGCGCGTCCACCGGCCGGTCGGCCCACTCGGTCACGCCGGCGTCCGCCAGCGCCCGCGCGCAGACCGCGTCGTCGCCCTCCCTGAGCATCCCGAGCGGGCCGCGCGTCGCGTACCGGCCCTGGCGGACGAGCTGACGCACCGTCATACCGGGTACGGGTGGCGAGGCTTGGTGCAGCAGCGCCACCCGGCGCGCGGCGGCCCGCCGCGAGAGGCGGGCGAGATCGTCACCGTCCAGCGACACCCGGCCCCCTGACGGGCGCAGCAGCCCCGCCGCCAGCCTCAGCAAGGTGCTTTTGCCGCAGCCGTTGAGCCCGACCAGGGCCACGCACTCCCCCGCGGCCACCCGCAGATCCACCCCGCGCAGCACTTCCCGCCCCGGATAACCGAATCGCACGCCGTCGAAGCGGATCGCGGACGGCGGGCCGCCTGGGGGAGCCTGCGCCGCGTCCGCCGACTCCACCGCCGCTTTCCGTTCCACCGTGTCGCCCGGCGGCACCGCGCCCCCCTGCGTCACCGTGTCGCCCGGCTTCACCGCGTCGTCCACGCCCTCCGGCTTCACCGCGCCCTCCGGCTCCGCCGCGTCCGAAGACCGTGCCGCGTCCATGGCCCCCGGTGGTGCCCCCGACCCCGTACCCAGTCCCTTCACCTCTGCTCCTCTCCGTCCTCCGTCGCCCCGCCGAACCGCTCGGCGGGCCCGCCCAGCACGCGGCACCCCGGCCCGGGGCGGGCGTCAACCCGCCCCGGGCCGGGGGCCATCCGTCCGTTCCGACCGCCGCACCTCACCCCCGCCCCGCCACCGCCCCCTGCCGCCGGGCCACGATCAGCAGCAGGGCCGCGCCCACGCACGTCGTGAGGGCGCCCACCGGCACGGTCAGCCGGTCGGCGTCCAGGGCGTACGCCAGGAAGCGGGAGAGGAACTGGGCCGCCGCGTCGGCCCCGCACACCACCACCGCGCCGATCAGCGCGGCGCCGGGCAGCGTGACGCGCAGGTCCGCGCCGAACACCGCGAACGCCAGGTGCGGCACGAGCAGCCCGACGAAACCGAGCGCCCCCACCGCCGACACCGCGCCCGCGGTCAGCGCGACCGCGCACACCAGGGCCGCGCCGCGCGCCCGGCCGGTGGCCAGTCCGGCCGCCGCGGCCTCGTCGTCGCCGCACCGCAGCAACGTCAGCGGCCCGGCCAGCGCGCACGCCGCGACCAGCCACACCGCGGCCCACGGCCACAGCAGCGCCCAGTGCTGCCACACCCGGCCCTCCGTGGACCCCACGAGCCACTGCACCACGCTGCCCAGTTCCCCCGGCGCGACCAGCAGCACCATCGCCGTCAGCCCGGCGAGGACGCCGGAGACGAGGACCCCGTGGACGGCCACCCGTTCGGGGTCGCTCTGGTCGCGGCCGGCCAGCAGCCACAGCAGCCCCGCCCCGGCGAAGCCGCCGAGGCAGGCGGCGGCGACCACGGCGGCCGGGGACTCCCATCCCGCGAGGCCCAGCCCCGTCGCGGTGACCGCGCCCAGTACGGCGCCGGGTGTGACGCCGGTGACCTCGGGACCGGCGAGCGGGTTGCGCAGCGCGGACTGCAGCACCGTCCCGGCCGTCCCCAGGCAGGCACCGGCGGCCAGGGCCACCAGGGCGCGGGGGAGCCGCAGCTGCAGCACGATGTGCCGGGCCGCCGCGTCGCCGCCGCCCGTCAGCACCTCCCAGACCCCCGAGGGCGACGGCGCCCGCCCGGCCACCAGAGCCGCGCACCCGACCACCGCCACCAACACGAGCAGCAACCCCAGCCGCGCACCGGGGCCGAGCTGTCGCCCCCGCCCCCGTCCGCGCGCCACGACGGGCGCCCGCAGCCGCCCTCGCACGGGCTCCCGCTCCCGCACGGCCCTACCGCTCATCAGCCGAGCGCCCATCTGCCGCCCTCTCCCTCCCCTTGGACGTTCCGCGCCCCACGCGCCACAACAGCACCCCCGCCGGCACGCCCAGCAGCGCCGTCCACGCGCCGACCGGCGTCTCGACCGGCGCCAGCGCGAGGCGGGCCGGCTGGTCGGCGCACAGGACCGCGAGACCGCCCCACAACGACGCCCACGGCAGCAGCCGCGCCGCCTCGGCGCCGGGCCGCAACCGGCGCGCCAGGTGCGGCGCGAGGAAGCCGACCCATGCGACCGGCCCGCACACCGCGACCACCGGCGCGATCAGGACCACGACGATGGCCAGCGCCGCGAGCCTGGCCCGCCGCACCCGTACGCCCAGCGCCCGCGCGTCGTCGTCACCGAGCCGCAGCACCCCGAGCACCGGCGCGCACAGCACCAGCGCGGGCACCGCCACGACCAGCCACGGCCACAGGCCCGTCACGTCGTCCCAGGTACGGGCGGACAGGCTGCCCAGCAGATAGCGGTAGATGAGCTGGAGGTCAAGCTGATCGGCGAGCACCATGAGCACCAGCAGCCCCGCCTGCAACGCCGCCGCCACCGCCGCCCCCGTCAGCAGCACCGCCGACGGGCTGCGCCCGAACCCGGCCGCCAGCAACGTCAGGACGCCGCCGAGCGCCGCGCCCGCCAGCGCGAGCAGCGGCGCCACCACGGCGGGCACCGCCCAGGCCAGCACCAGCGGCGCGGCCACCCCCAGCGCGGCGCCCGAGGAGACACCGAGCATCTCCGGGACGGCCAACGGATTGCGCAGCGCCTCCTGGAGGACGAGCCCGGCCGCCCCCAGGCAGGCGCCCGCCACCAGCCCGAGCACGGCCCGCGGCAGCCGCAGTTCGCCGACGATCACCGCCGTCAGCTCCCCGTCACCGCCGCCCGCCGTCCCCCCGGCGAGCCCGTCGAGCAGCCGGTGCGGCGCCACGAACGGCGTCCCCAGGGAGAGGGCGCAGAACAGCGCCACCACCAACATGACGGCTGCCGCGACCAGTTGCCTTACCGCGGCAGCCCCCTTCGGCCGGATCCTCACCGCAGCGCGGCCATCGCCTCGTCGAGGACCAGGCCGAGCGACCGGGTACCGCGCCCCTTGGCCCACACCTCGGAGTCCACCTCGACGACCTTGCCGTTCTTGACGGCGGGGATACGAGCCCACAGGGGGTTCCGGGCGAGCTTGTCGGAGAGCTTGCCGGCGGGCGCGCCCTTGAAGGAGAGCGATTCGACGAACAGCACGTCCACGTTCCGGGCGAGGATCTCCTCCAGGCTGTAACTGCCCTCGACGCCCCGGCCCTGCCACGGATAGCGGGAGATCCCCGGGAAGAGGCCGGCGGCCACGTCGCTCTTGGGCGTCGCCACGCCGAAGTTCTCGTCACTACCGAAGATCACCAGCGCGGTCTTGTCCGTGCGCCGCTCCCGCGCCCGCGCGAGCTTCTCCCGGAACCGCTTCTCCGCCGCCTCCGCCTGCTGCGTGCGACCGGTCAGCGCCGCCAGATCGCGCAGGTAACGGACGCTGTCCTCCCAGGTGGCGGGCTGCACCGCCCAGAAGGTCGTGGCGCCCTTCAGCGCGGGGGCGAGCTTGCCGTGCGTGTCCTGGAGGCCGATGACGAGGTCCGGCCGGTGCGACAGGATCGCCTCCGGCTCGGGGCTCAGGAAGCCCCCCGGCAGCACGGCGACCTCGCCGCCCCGCTCGGCGCCGAGGAACTTCGGGTGCGTCAGCAGCCGCGAATTGCTGGCCACCGGCGCCATTCCCAGCTCCACGAGCATGTCGTCGCAGAGGGCGACCAGACAGACGACGCGACGGGGCGGCCGTTCCGGCGCCACGGACACCCCTCGGACGTCGGTGATCCGCCGTGCGGCCTCGATGGGCCGGACCTCCGTGGACACGCGGGGGCCGCCGGCCCCCTCCCCCTCGTCGGCGGGGCGCGCGGCCGTGCCGCATCCCGCCAGCACGGCACCCACGGCCGCGAGCGCGACCCAACGGCGCCAACGGCGCGGCACTGCTGTCACTTTGCGCGACATGACTGTTTCTCGGTTCCTCTCAACGATCTCTTCGATCTCTTCGATCTCTTGGGTGTCTTCGGTGTCTTGGGTGTCTTGGGTGTCTTCGGTTCGGCGTACGGGGCGGGCGGGGGCGTTACGCCGCCTGGCGCCCTCGTACGGTCTTCGGCCCCGGGCGCCCCGCGAGCCCGTGGCGCCCTCCGCGAGCCCGTGGAGACCTCCGCACTTCCTGGCACACGGCGTTTCCGCCCTGCGGTCTCCCGCGCCGTTCCGGACCCTCGCCTGACTGCCATCCGACTGGCCGTATGCCGCGCTTTCAGGCGCCTTTCAGGCGCCTTTCAGACGCGCGTCGCGCGGTTCCGGCCACCGGTCGTACGCTCCCGGCCACCGATCGCGCGGTTCCGGCCACCGGTCACGCTTCCGGCCACCGGTTGCACACTTCCGGACACCAGTCGCACGGTTCGGGACACCGGTCGCGCGCTCCCGGCCACCAGTCGCGTGGTTCCAGCCACCAGCGGCATCGAGCACCCCAGCGGCATGGGGCACCCCGGAGACACCGGGCACCGACTGCCACCGGCACCCGGCCAGGGGCCGACTCGAACATTCAGTCATGATAATCATTGTCGAATCAAGTCCTGATGTTCGACGGCTCCCGAGAGCCCCGTCACTCCCGCCCGGGAACCCGGCGCCGTTCCCCGCTCCGACCCGTAACAACTTCCCGCCCCTCTCTGGAGGCCCTGTGACCGCGCCCCTTCCCCCACGCCTGCTCGTCGCCGACCACGTAGCCGGCTTCCTCCACGCGGTGGACCTGCCGGACGGCTCACCCGTCGCCCGGCTGGAAGGCCGCCACCTCGCCGAGCACGCCGGTTTCCTCGCGCTGCCCGGCTCCCGCGCCACCTTCGTCGACGACCGGGCCGGTGAGTTGCTGGTGCTGGACGTGTACGGGCCCGAGGCCGGCCGCCC
Source organism: Streptomyces sp. NPDC003077 (assembly GCF_040611095.1). NCBI lineage: Bacteria > Bacillati > Actinomycetota > Actinomycetes > Kitasatosporales > Streptomycetaceae > Streptomyces > Streptomyces sp. NPDC003077. Next base: position 164,834 of record NZ_JBEXNM010000005.1, read on the forward strand.
GTTCGTCGAGGCCCGGGTGCCGGTGGCGGTGCCCGCCGAACACCTCGCCGCCGACCCCACCGGCAGGCACCTCGCCGTCACGACCGGGCTGGGCCGCAACTGGTCGGCGTGGAGTGATCAGTTGACGGCGATCGACCTCGCGGCCCCAGGTGGCCCCGACGCCGTCCGCGTGCGCACCCGGACGGGCGAGCCGGGCGTCACCGTCCTCGGCCCGCCCATGGGCAACGCCACGCGTCCGCCCGCGCGCGCGGAAACGGACACCGAACCCAGGACGGCCGGCCGGAACCCGCACGACCACGGACCCCTCGTCGTCCTGCGGCACCGCGAGCCCGGCGCGCTCACCGCCTACCGCCACCACGACCTGATGGCCGCCGCCCCGTCCTGCCCTCCTGCCGAGCCGGTGGCCCACCTCCCCCTCCCGGATGACGACGGGCACGGGGACGCCTACGACCCGCGCGCGGGACGGCTGTTCGCCGCCGCCGGTTCCGGGGTGCACCGGGCGCGCCGCGCCTGGGGCGGCGCGTTGGTCGCCGAGCCGCCGCTGTCCTGGTCGGTGGGGGGACGCGCGGGCGGACGCGGGTACTACCTGCGGCTCGACCCGGTGCGCCGCACCCTCTGGTCCTGCGTGCGCGGCGGCCCCGACGAACCGGAGCGCTGGCCGGAGTGGACCAACGACGCCTGGTGGCACCGGCTCGACGCGGAATCCGGCGGACCGGAAGTCGGCGCGCCGGAGGTCCGCGCCCAGAAGGCCGACGGGCCGGAAACCGGCGACGGCCGGCACCGCGCACCGGACGACGCGCGCTCGGGCCGCCTCGAACTGGGCCCCGGCCTCGTCTTCCGCCTCGCGGTGACCGCCCGGCACGTCGCCTACGCCCGGGTGCACCCCGACGGGGACGAACTGATCCTCGTCGCGGCCGGGACGGACGGCGCCTCCACCGACCCGGCCCCGCCCGCGCCCACCCCCTCAGCCAACCGGGCCACCCCCACCCCGTCCCGCTCCGACCACCCCCGGACCACCGCCCGGCTGCCCCTGCCCGCGATGCGCGGAGCGCCGCGGCGCGGCGGTACGCCGTGGGACGGGGTGCAGCGCCGGGCCGTCGCCGCCTCGCCCGGGGCGTCGCTGGTGGCCGTGTCGCGGGGCGGGCACGGCGAGGTGTACGTCTTCGACGCGGACCGGGCCGAACTCGTCACCGTGGTGCGGATGCCCTCCCCGCTCGACGAGGGCGGCCATCTGGCGCTGCTGTCCCCGGGGGACGCCGCCCACCACGACCCTGTGGGGCGCTGAGCCGGACGGAGGAACCCGGTCCGGTTGTGTACGCCGTTCACCCGGCTCACGTCTCCACCAAGTCCCTCGATCGGGCGGCGTTCACGTGTGCCCTGAGCGGTCGTTCGCCTCTCCTTACTGGGTGCGGTGACCTGGCAGGCCCCTGAGGAAGGGCCCATTTCCCGCCCGATGGCACTCACGGAGGTTTGTGAAATCATTCACCCGCCCCCTTGGCCCCGCATCGGAATTCGTGCTGAGATTCGCCCACGGCATCCAGTTCCAGCTCAAAGGCGCGCTTGGGAGGGCAATGTGGCGGATACCGCCATGTCAGGTTCTGCGCGATTTGCACGGCCGGTGAAGGCTTCGGCAGGGACGTCGGCGGAGACCTCGGTGGGGGCATCGACCGGAACCCCCATCGGGACATCGACCGGAACGTCGATCGGAACGCCAATCGAGACGTCGACGGGGACATCGGCAGGGACGACGGGAACGACCGGGACGTCGACAAGGACGTCGACCGGGTCATCAATCGGGACGTCCATCGGAACACCGGCCGGTGCGCCGGCCGTCGAGGCTTCGGTGAAGGGGGCGGCGGTGTCGGGGGCGCCGGGGACCGGTTCGGAGGCGGCACGGGAAGCGCTGGAGGGTGCCGTGTGGCGGCTGCGCTCCCGGGGGTGCTGGGACGACGCGGCGGCCCTTCTGGAGCCGCACGCCGCCCACCACGCGCCCGCCGCCCTGCGGCGGGCCGCCCTTTTGGTGGAGCGCTGCATGTTCACCGCCACCGGGTGGGCCGCCGCCGAGGACGCCCTGCGCACCGCCGAGGCGCTGGCCGCCGACGACGAGGAGCGCGGCGCGGCGGCCTGCGAGCGGGGCTATCTCGCGTACGCCGCCACGGTGTTGGGCGTGCGCGACCGGGCGGACGAGGCACGGTCCGCCCTCGGGCGCGCGGCGGCGCTGCTGGCCCCGACCTCCTCCGGGCGTGCGTTGCTGGACTTCCGGCGCGGGCTGGTGGCCGAGCACCTGGCCGACAGTCCGCAGGCGGCGCGGGCCGCGTACCGCCGCGCGCACGCGGGCGCCACCGCGCACGGCCAGGAGCTGCTGCTGTCCTTCACCTGGCGGCACTTGGCGGGACTGGCGCTGCGGGACGGGGAGGTGGCCGAGGCGCGGCACGGCTTCGCCGAGTCCCTGCGCATCCGGGAGGAGCTGGGCTTCCTCATCGGTACGGCGCCGGCGCTGGCGGCGCTGGCGGACGCCGCTCCCGAGCCGGAGGCCGAGCGGCTGCGCGTGGAGGCCGCCCGCCTGTTCCGCCTGATGGGCGGCGTCCCCACCTGGCTCGCCGACCACCTCACCACCGCCCCCACGGCCCCATAGGGCCCCGCCTCCCGCTCACCGAGGGCGAACCGGGCGGCCGTCCCCGCCCGGGCCCCGCCCGGGACCCCCTCGGGACCCGCCCGGAGCCCGTCCGGGAACCTCTCCCGGTCTGCCCGTGCACCTCCCCGAAACCGGCCGGAAACCACCCCGACAACCGACCGCCGTCACAAAAATGGCCACAAGTCGGACTGTCCGCCCGTGACGCTGCCAAGGATGCTTGACCGGCACCAGCCGACACCCATCCATGGCAGCGCCACTCAGGAGGTCACCTTGGCAACGGGGACTACTCACACAACGGCCGGTTCGGACTGGGGCAAAGCGGATTTCGAAGCCATCTACAACTGCCCCGACCCCCGGCAGTACTTCACCACCTTGCAACCGCTGGACTACCAGATACCGCACCACGGCCAGGCCGTCTTCCGCACCCTGGCGGACGCGCTGCGCGGGCTGCGCCCGGACCGCGCCCCCTTGAAGGTGCTGGACCTGTGCTGCTCCTACGGGGTCAACGCCGCCCTGCTGAACCACCGCCTCGACCTCACCGACCTCTACGCCCGGTACGCTCCCCCGTCCGCCCCGGACGGGGCGGCCCCGGAGCCCGGCTCCACCGCCACGTCCGGCCCGGCCCCGGCATCCGCCCCCTCCGTCTCGTCCGGCTCGTCCGGCTCGTCCCGCCCGGCCCCGATCCCCAACGCCAACGGCCTGGGGCCCCGCCAACTCGCCGACTCCGACCGGGGGTTCTACGCCGGCCGGCGACGCGAGCACGCCGTGCGGATGGTCGGGCTGGACGCGGCACACCGCGCGGTGGAGTACGCGCGCGAGGTCGGCCTGCTGGAGGCCGGGTTCGCGGAGAACCTGGAGGTCGACGAGCCCACCGGCGGGCTGCGGCGCACCGTGCGGGACACCGACCTGATCACCGTCACCGGCGGCGTCGGCTACATCTCCGAGCTGACCTTCGACCGGCTGCTCGGCTGCATGCCGTCCCCGCCGTGGGTCGCCGCCTTCGTCCTGCGCACGGTGTCCTACGAGCCGGTCACCGCACTCCTCACCAAGGCGGGCCTCCAGACGGAGAAGATCACCGCGCGCACCTTCCGGCAGCGGCGGTTCGCCGACGCGGGCGAGCGGCAGGCCGCGTTCGGCGCGCTGGCCGCGCACGGCGTGGACGTCGAAGGCACCGAGACGGACGGCTTCTACCACGCCGACCTGTACCTCTCCCGGCCCGCCGCGGACGTGGCGGCGCTCCCCTTGGAGCGTCTGCTGCCGGACGTGGTCTGAGCGCCGACCCGTCACCCGGAGCGGGGGAGGGCGGGGCCGCCGAGCGCGGCGGGCCCGCCCACCCGGACGTCAATACACACAACCGGCCATATCTCCGCACTTCCCCCTGTTCCCCCGCGCAACTACCGGCCTCTCCTGTACTCCTCCACACCACCGCCACCCCTCTCTCCCGCCCCAAAGGCCCGACCGACACCCCGGCGATCCCTCCGTGGCGTGACGGATAACGACGGGTGGGACGCGAGGCCATGTAGGCGCTCTCCTCAGCAGTACGTCACACAGGAGGGGCAACGGGACAGTGCGCGCCCCTTCTCCGGGCGACACCGCGCGACACCGTGCGGAAACGGAAGGGGATCGGCGAGGTGGGCGCCCAGCGCTCCGCCGCGCGGCGGGGCGACGAGGTTCCCCTCAGTACGACGCCGCGCGGCAACGGAAAGGGACCGGCACGGCGGACGCCCGGCGCGACGCCGCCCGGTGGGGGCAACGGTCCGGTGGACGGGCTCCTCTCGCGTCCCTCTCAGTGCGGCGCCGCCCGGCGGAGGCAACAGCCCCGTGGACGGGCCCCTCCCCCGTCCCTCTCAGTGCGACGCCGCCCGGCGGGCCGGGGAGAGGTGCTCGCGGGCGATGCGTTCGGCGACCGCGTGTTCCTGGGCGATGAGGGCGTCGAGCAGGGCGGCGTGTTCGGAGGCGTCGGCGAGCAGGGCGGCGGTGCGGACCGTGGGGCCGCCGCCGAGGGGCCAGTGGGTGCGCCGGTGCAGGTCGTCGGTGACGAGGAGGAGTTGGCGGTTGCCGGTCAGGGCGATGAGCGCGTGGTGGAACGCCCGGTCCGCCTCGGCGTAGCCGACGCAGTCGCCGTGCGCGGCGGCGGCCACCGTCGCCGCGGCGAGGGGGCGCAGTTCCTCCCAGCGCTCGGGGGGCAGCGCGCAGGCCAGCCGCAGTACCGCGGGAATTTCGAGCATGGCGCGTACTTCGGCAAGTTCCGCGAGGTCGCGGGGGCTGCGCTGGGCCACCCGGAAGCCCCGGTTGGGCACCACCTCGACGGCGCCCTCCCCCGCGAGCTGCTGCATCGCCTCCCGTACGGGGGTGGGCGAGACGCCGAACCGCTCGGCGAGCGCGGGCGCCGAGTACACCTCTCCGGGAATCAGGTCGCCGGCGACCAGGGCGTCCCGCAGCGCGGAGAGGACCTGGCCGCGGACGGAGTGGCGGCGCGGGCGCTTGTCGAGGGGCACGGGGCGGGGCGTTACGGCCGTCTGGCCGGACGCGCGGGTGGCGGCGCCCTCCCGGACGCCACCTCGCAGGAGGGCCTGGCCCACGGTCGCGTGTTCGTGGACGACGGGCTCGTCCGGCACCGGGTGCGTAGTGCCCCGCGCGGACACGCACGCGCGCGCCATGGGCGCTCTTCCCGCGCTGCCCTGTTCCATCCGGTTCCTCCTGACGTCCCTGTGCACGATAAGCGCCTCCCGCGACAGTTCAAACCTCAATGGCACCGGCTCCAGCTTCCGGGTAAGGTAAGGCTTACCTGCCAACGATCCGATTCGGTGGTGCTCCGCCATGTCCGCTGTCCTCGACACTCCCCTGCTCCTGCGCCCCTTCACCGGCGCCTACGCCCGGCTGACCGAGGTGTTCCCCGGCCTGCGGGTGAGCGAGTGGGAGACGACGCCGCCGACCGGCCCGGAGTGGGTGGGCGCGGCCGAGCTGGCGGCCGGCGGCGCCGCGCTGGACGCGTTCCTCGCGCAGGACGACGCGGACGCCTTCGCCCGGTACGGGCAGCGGGCCCGCCCCGACGTCGTCGCCACCTTCGGACTCCACCGCTACGCCTGGCCCGCCTGCCTGCTGATCACCATCCCCTGGTTCCTGCACCGCCGGGTGCCGCGACTGTCGGTCGAGGACGTGTACTTCGACCGCGCGGCGGGCCGGATGGCCGTCCGCGTCCGCTCCTTCGCGTGCCTGCCCGGCGACCCGGCCGCGGGGCTGCCCGGCGCCCGCGTGGTGGCGGACGAGGAGACGCTGCGCGCCGCGGTGCGCGAGGCGGTGGCCGAGCACCTGGGGCCCCTTCTGGAGGGCTTCCGCTCCCGGCTGCGGCGCGGCCCGCGCGCCCTGTGGGGCACTGCGACGGACGAGATCGTCGAGGGCCTGTGGTACGTGGGCCACCTGCTGGGCGAGGAATCCCGCGCCATGGCCGAACTCGCGCGGCTGCTCCCCGGCGACACCGCCCCGTACCTCAAGGGCGCCGCGTTCCGCGAACTGACCGGCCCGAAGGGCGAGGCGCTGACCACCCGCGACCGCGCGAGCTGCTGCATGTACTACACGCTGCGCCCCGAGGACACCTGCGTCACCTGCCCGCGCACCTGCGACACGGAGCGCGTCGCGCGGCTGACCGCGGGGGGCTGAGCCTCCTCACGCGTCGCCTCCTCACTCGTCGCGCGGGCGCCCACACGGGGCCCGCGCTCCCCGGCATCGCGCGGCTCACTGTGGCCGGGCCGAGTTCCCCCCGTCGCGCGGCCCTGCCCGCCCCTTCCCGAGCGGGCAACGTTTCGCACGTACGTCAGTGCGCCCGGCCGGTGGTTCGAAGAGCTGTACACGTCTGCCTCGGTCTTTGCACCCCTTGGCGTTCTCTTGGCCGGAAACCCTCAGCGGAGCGATCGCTTTCCGCCAGCATGGCGCGGAAACGCATACCTCGGCAGGAGGGGTTCCCGGATGAAAACGACCGATATACCGCTGCATTGGCTGATTCCGCTGGCGCTGCTGGGCATCGGCGTGCTCGCGGCCGTGGCGGTGATCGTGTACGGCAAGAGGACGACGGCCGCCGCCGTCGGTGACGACGCCCCCGATCGCGAGGAGGAACGCCGCCGGCGCAAGGAAGCCGTCTACGGCAGCGCCTCGTACCTGCTGCTCTTCTGCTGTGCGGCCGTCGCCGCCGCGCTCTCCTTCCACGGCCTGGTCGGCTTCGGCGTGACCAACCTCGACCTCTCCGGGGGCTGGGAGTACCTGGTGCCGTTCGGGCTCGACGGTGCGGCGATGTTCTGCTCGGTGCTGGCCGTGCGGGAGGCCAGCCACGGTGACGCGGCGCTCGGCTCGCGCCTGCTGGTGTGGACGTTCGCCGGGGCCGCCGCCTGGTTCAACTGGGTGCACGCGCCGCGCGGCACGGAACACGTCGGGGCCCCACAGTTCTTCGCGGGCATGTCGCTGTCCGCCGCCGTCCTCTTCGACCGGGCGCTCAAGCAGACCCGCCGGGCCGCGCTGCGCGAACAGGGCCTCGTCCCCCGGCCGCTGCCGCAGATCCGGGTCGTCCGCTGGATGCGCGCCCCACGGGAGACGTACGGCGCCTGGTCGCTGATGCTGCTGGAGGGCGTACGGACGCTGGAGGAGGCGGTCGAGGAGGTACGGGAGGACCGCCGCCTGAAGGACCGCGACCGCCACCGCCGGCGCGAGCGGGACCGCCTGGAACGGGCACGCCTGAAGGCCCTGGCCCGGCAGCACCGCTTGTGGCGGCCCGGTCCCGGAACCCGGCGCGCGGAGGTGACACGGGGAGCGCCGCCGGCGCACGCGGGGAGCGCCGAGCCCGCCCTCGCCGCCGACGCGGCGCCGGAACCGCTGCCGGCCGCGGGGCCGGTCCTCCCTGTGGAGTCCACGTCCCTGTCGGCGGGCTCGTCGGGGCCCGTCGACGCGTTCGAGGGCTCCGTCCCGGTCGCTTCGTCCTCGTCCGCTCCCTCGGCCGCGTCGGGCACGGAAGCGGCCCGTGGGGCGGAGGCCGGGACCGGGCCGGAGGCCGAGCCGTTGTCCTCCTCCCCCGGACGGCCGCCGCTCCGGCCGCGCCCGACGCTGCGGGCCGTTCTGGGCAGCGAACCCGAATCACCGGGCGGCCCGCATCAGCGGACCGTGGACCTCACCGCCGAGGACGACGCCCAGGCGCTGCCCCGCCTGGACTCCTTGGAGGAGAAGCTCGCCGCGATCGAGCGACGCTTCGGCTGAGGGGTCGCGGAAGGGAAGGTCCACGAGGGCCGGCGTCACCGCGCCGGCCCTCTTCAGTGCGGGTCGACCGGCGCGACCGCACGTCAACCGGCGCTACGACCGGCCACCGTCGACGGCAGGCACCGTCGACGGCAGGCACCGCCCCGTCAGGCCGCTCCCCGGCCCAGTTCGAACCAGACGCACTTGCCCACCCCGTGGGAGCGCACCCCCCACGCGTCCGCGAGGGAGTGCACCAGCATCAGGCCCCTTCCCGACGTGCCGTCCGAGGACGGGGGGCGCATCTTCGGGCGCCGGGAGACGAAGTCGCGCACTTCGACGCGCAGCCGGTCGGTGACCTTGGCCGTCACGATCGCGCCCCCGTTGGTGTGCACGAGGGCGTTGGTGACGAGTTCGCTGGTGAGCAGTTCGGCGATGTCCGACCGCCCCGAATCCCCCCAACTGCGCAAGAGGTTGCGCAGTTCGCTGCGTATCTCCGCGACCGCCGTCAAGTCCGCGTGCCGTAATTTGCGCTCCAGTACCCCCGATCGCCGCGCACCGGCCCGGACATCCTCACGTCCGCCGCTCCGCTCGTGCTTTTCCTCGCGCCGCGCAGACTGACGCTTCATCTTCCCCGCCCCGTACGCTCTACGTCCCTCTCCCTCATACAGCTTCACGAACATGCTTTCCCATCGGGTCCGCCACCATGCTTGGCTCTTCCGGTCCGCACGGCGCGCTCACGGGGCTGCCCCGGACCCGCACAACCGGAGGGTGGCCTGCGCCCACGCCGCCGTCAGGGCATTCGCGGGACGCGGCGGCGACGGTCCCACCCGGCCTCGCCCACCTGATGCTCGCCAACGGTTCCCCAAGTTCCCCCGAATACGGGGAATGTTGCGCAAATTGGCCCCGACCGTCTCCGGCATTCGGCCCATACGCCCGCCGGGAACGACCGCGTCCGCCGAAGCGCGAAACCGCTCGGAATTCAACGGCGCAATCGAGCGTGGCGAAGCATGGCCAAGTGCCCCGACGGCTCGGCGACCGGGCGGGGCGCGTGGTGGCGTCATCGGTGTGCGCGGGTCAGGTGTCCCACACCGCCGCGGCCGTACGGTCCTTGGCGTGGCCATCGGCCTTCTGTGCCACGTCGGCGAGGAACTCCGCGAAATCCGGCGGCTCCTTGGCGGCCCACCTGACGGCCAAGCGGTCGGCGAACACCGGGTCCTCGCGCAGCGGCTCGGCGAGCCCCGCGCTGCACAGCAACAGCGTGTCCCCGGGACGGGCCACGGAGGCCCGGAAGAGGAACGGGTCAGGCTGCGGGGCCGGATCGGCGAGCGGGGGACGGCGGTCGGCGTCCGAGGTGGTGCGGGGGGCGGTGCCTTCGGTGGGACGGGGGTCGGTGTCCTCGGTGGGGTGACGCGCGGAGGTGAGGTCCGGAATGACGGCGCCGTGTGGCTCAAACGTGCCGGTTCCGTACGACGGCGCACCGATCCCGCCCGACGACGTGCCGAAACCGCCGGGCTGTGCGGAACCGGCCTCGGCCGGCCCGGGAGTGTCGGTTTCGTACGGCCTGCCAGTGCCGGTTCCGTATGGCGGCGCACTGATTCCGCCTGGCTGTGCGGAACCGGCCGCATCCGGACCGGGCGTGTCGGTTTCGTACGACCTGGCAGCGCCGGTTCCATACGGCGGCGCACCGATCCCGCCCGACGACGCACCGATCCCGCCAGACCGCGCGGAACCGGTCTCGGCCGGACCGGGAGTGTCGGTTTCGTACGACCTGGCAGTGTCGATTCCGTACGGCCTGACGGTGCCCGTCCGGTACGACCTGGTGGCACCGGTCCCGTACGGCCGGGCGGTGCCGCCGCCGACGGCCGGGGCGTCCATCGGTGGCTCCGGTGACGGCGGGGCGGGTTCGAGGTCCTGCCAGTGGCCGTCCCTCAGCCGGTAGAGGCCGCCGGCGCCGATGCCGAAGAAGACACGGGTCCGGCAGTCGGGGTCGACCGGGAGCAACAGGCAGCGCAGCGCCATGCCCCGGCACGCCACGCCGTCCGGGGACGGGTATCGCGGGTCGGTCGTCGCTGAGGCGGCGTTCGCCTCCGATGCGGCCACGCGGGCGCGCAGCCCGCCGTAGCCCCGGTCGGTGAGCCGGTGGAGCCCCGACTTCAGCGCCCAGCGGTCACCCGTACGGACGTCCTCGGCCAGCCGGGCGTAACTGCGCCCGACGGCGCGGGCCATCCAGACGCAGGCGTCATGGGCGGCACGGTGGGCGTCACCACTGCCGACGACGCAGCTGGCCATGGCGACCAGGACGAGGGCCTGCCTCCCCGTGCCGAACCTCGCGGTGAGCAACGCGTCCCGACGGGGTTCCGCCCGGTGCCGGGCCGCGTCGCCGCGCAGGGAGGCGACGCGGAGGGTGAGGGCGCCGTAATGGAGCCCGTCGATTTCCGTGTCGGGAATGAGGTCGTCCAACGCGGTCAGGTCGGCGACGGGGAGCCCGATGACCTCGGAGGCGAGGGGGTCGGGCGGCGGTGGGGCGGAATCCGCGTCCACGAGCGTGTCGCGTGGCGGGGAGTCCAGTGGGGGGTTCGGTGAGGCGCTGGGGTCTGAGAGGTCTGGGGTGTCCGGCGCGTCCTGTGCATCCAGTGCGTCTGGTGCGTCTGGCGCGTTCGATGTGTCCCGGGCGGCGGTGCCCGGGGGTTCGGGGACTGGGTCCGGGAGCGGGTGCCGGGGAGTCTGGGCCGGTGCCGGGGCGGGGCCGTCGGGGGAAGTGCCGCTGGGGATGGGGGAATCGAGGTCCGGGAGTCCTGTGCGCTGGGGGCGCGGTGGGGGGACGCGGTTCGGGGTGCGATGCGGGATCTGTGGTCCGCTGTCGGGTTCGGTGTCCGGAGGCCGGGGCTTGGCGGGCCGGGCCTTCGCGGGCCGGGGCCTCGGGGGTCGCCGGAGGGAGAGCGTGGGAAGTGAGGGGGCGGTGGAGGGCCGATCGGGTGGGGCGGCGGGGACGTCGGCGGATGCGTCCGGCGGGACGAAGTCATCCGGCTCCGACCGCGAGTCGTCCGACTTGGACGGCGAATCCTCAGGTGGGAGGAAGCCATTCGGCTCGGACGGCGATCCCTCGGGCGCGAGGACGTCATCCGGCTTGGACGGCGAGCCCTCGGGCGGGTCGAAGGCAACCGGCTCGGACGGTGAGTCCTCCGGCCGGTCGAAGGCGACCGGCGGGCCTGGGGCGTCCGGCTCGGGCGGTGTCCGAAGGCCGCGTCCTTCGGGCGGGACCTGGGGTGGCGGGGTGACAGACGGGCCCAATCGTTTCGCCTGTTCGGGTGGGGGCGGCGGGGGGACGGCGGGCGGCCGAGACCCGTCCCGTGATGGGGGGACGACAGGCGGCCGGGATTCGTCCGGTGACGGGGAGACGTCAGGCGGCCGGGGGCCGTCTGATGGCGGAGGGACGACAGGCGGCCGGGACCCGCCCGGTGGTGACGCCCCGGCCGGCCGGGGCCGCCTCGGAAGTGGTGGTAGGGCGGCCTGGCCCAGCCCGTCCGGTGGTGGTGGCTGGGGTGGTACGGCGCGTGGGCGGACCGCTCGGAAGGCGGAGTCCACCCTGTCGTCGAACGACTCCGCCGAGGGGGCGGGCCCGGTGTCCCAGGTGCCGCCACTGTCGTTCCCGTACAACTGCCGCCACCAGTCGTCCTCGTGACCGGACTGGCCGGGTCGCTGCCCCTGCTGGCTCATGGCCGTATTGTCCATGCATGTGCCCCCCGGAGACAGGGCACGGGAGGGCACGGAAGGGTGTCGTCCGACCACCTGTTCCCTTCTCCATCCGTTGACTCCCTTCCGACTCCGCGAGGCCCCTCGCGGCCTCGTTCGATCTCCGTCCGTGTGCTCCGCCGGCCACCCCGTCTCGTCTCGTCGTCCCGTCGTCTCATGCCGTCGTCTCCGTGCGTGCGATCCACCGGCCGCCCGTTCCCGTCCCGCCTCCGCCCACCCGTCCCTCCGGCACGCGATCCTCCGGTTGCCGTTCTCGTCCGTATCCACAGGACGCCACAGTCGTCGGCCGTCCCGCCGGCACCGTCTCGCGGCCCCTCCGGGTGGGCCCGGCAAGCGGTTCCCGGCGGCTTCCGGCAGGGTGGGGCCATGGGCGTGTGGCAGTTGCTCGCGGTCGGGCTCGTCATGCTGCTCGGTCTGCTCGGCGTACTCGTCCCGGGGGTGCCGGGGGCGCCGATCGTCTGGGCGGCCGTGCTGTGGTGGGCCCTGACGGCGCCCACCACGCCTGCTTGGGCGGTCCTCATCGGCGCCACGGCGCTGCTGCTGCTCAACCAGGCGCTCAAGTGGGTGCTGCCGGCCCGCGACCTGCGGGGGGCGGGTGCCCCGTGCCGCACCCTGTTCCTGTCCGGGGCGGCCGGGATCGTGGGGTTCTTCGTGGTGCCGGTGGTGGGGGCGGTGATCGGTTCCGTCGGCACGCTCTATCTGCTGGAACGCGTACGGCTGGGCAGCCACGGTGACGCGGCGGCGTCCACCCGGACGGTGATGCGCGCGACCGGGCTGAGCGTCCTCGTCGAACTCTTCGCCTGTCTGCTGGTCGTGGGCGCCTGGATCTGCGTGGTCGTCCTCGGGCCGTGAGGACCACGAGGGCCGTAAGGGAGGACGTAAGGACCGCGAGGACCATAAGGGCCACGAGGGCCACGAGGACGGAGCCTCCGGCAGCGCCCCGGCTCCCCGGCCGGGCGCGCCGTCCTCCTATGCCGCCAGCAGAGCCCGTCCCCCGTCCGCCGCCGCGCCCGCGTACTCGTAGACGCCGTCCCCCATGCCCCACTCCCCCGCTGCCACGATCCCGGCGGCCCACAGATGGTGCATCGCGTAGGAGCGCCACGGGCGCCAGGCGTCCCGTTCGCCCGGCCGTCCCACGTCCGGGTCGCCGAGCGCGCGCATCCGGATGTACGCGGCGGCGGCCGGGCCCACTCCGGGGAGCGCGCTCAGTGCCCGCTCGGCGGCGTCGCGGTCGGCGCCCGCGTCCAGCGTGATCGCGCCCTCGGCGAGCGCCGTGGACAGCGCGCGCACCGGCTCGCCGACCCCCGCGGCCTCCGCCAGCGCCGCCGGTTCGGGGAACAGGTGGGTGAGCGCGCCGTCCGGCGCGTCCAGCGGCTTCCCGTAGGCCCGGACGAGCGCCGCCACGCGCTCCGGCGATCCGCCGAGCACCACGCGGACGGCCAGTTCGTCGGCGTCGGCGGTACCCGGCGACCGCAGTCCGGGGCGGCGCGCGACGAGCGGGCCGAGCAGCGGGTCCGTGCCCAGGCGCTCCGCGACGGCGACGGGATCGGCGTCCAGGTCGAACAGGTCGCGCGTCCGCTGGACGGCGGTGGACAGGTCCCGGAGGTCACTCAGGTGCAGCCGGCACTCCAGCCAGCCGCCGGTGGCGCCCTTCGCGGCCGGGCAGACCAGTCCGGCGCGGGGGCGGCGCCCGGACTTCCGCCCGGTGTGCTCGTCCACCTCGGCGACGCCCGTCCCGTACGCGAGCCGCAGCGTGCGGCGGTACGTGCGGGCGCCGCGCGCACCGCGCACCTCCTCGACGCCGGGCACCGCCCGCGCCTGGAGGAAGTCGAAGATCTCGGCCGCGGCGTACGGGCCCCGGTAGGCGAGCCGCAGCGGGATGCCGGCGGGCGCGTCCTGCTCGGCGGCACCGGCGGTCCGGCCCGGCCTGCCGCCCCGGACCGCCGCCCGCAGCTCGCTCGGAGTGCTCGCGTAGATCTCCCGCATCGTGTCGTTGAACTGACGGATGCTGGCGAAGCCGGAGGCGAAGGCGAGTTCGGTGACGGGCAGGGCGGTCGTCTGGAGCAGGACGCGGGCGGTGTGCGCGCGGCGGGCGCGGGCGAGCGCGACCGGGCCCGCGCCGAGTTCCGCGACGAGCTGCCGCTGCACCTGGCGGGCGCTGTAGCCGAGCCGCCGGGCGAGCCCGGCGACGCCCTCCCGGTCCACCACGCCGTCGCCGATGAACCGCATGGCCCGGCCGACCAGGTCCGCCCGCACGTTCCACTCCGCCGATCCCGGAACGGCGTCCGGGCGGCAGCGCCGGCAGGCCCGGAACCCGGCGCCCTGGGCCGCCGCCGCGGACGGGAAGAACCGCACGTTGGCCCGCTTTGGGGTGACCGCCGGGCAGCTCGGCCGGCAGTAGATGCCGGTCGTCACCACGGCGAAGAAGAACTCCCCGTCGAAGCGAGCGTCACGGCTGGTCACCGCCTCGTACCTGGTCTCGTCGTCCATCACGGGATCCAGTGTGCGCGATCGGGACGGACGTCCTCTGGCGGTTTTCGGACGCGACGTTCGGACGCGCGAGAGCACGACGCTCGGGAGCCCGAGGGTGCGACGCCCGCCCGCACGCACGAGAACGCGACGCCCGGAGGCGCGAGGACGCGACGCCCGGAGGCCCGAGGAGGCGACGCCCGCCCGCACGCACGAGAACGCGACGCCCGGAGGCGCGAGAACGCGACGCCCGAAAACATGAGAGCGCGACGCCCGGCCCCGCGAGAACACGGCACCCGCCCGCACAAGAACACGGCGTCGGCGGGACGGCCGACCGCCAGGGCGAGGAGGCCCGCCACCAAGGCAAGGAGGCCCGCCACCAGGCCAGGAACCCTCCCCGCCCCGGCGACGAACCCCCTCACCTCACCGCCGCTGACCGCCCCCGCCGCGCTTGCGCTCCATCATGTGGCGGCCCAGCATCTGCTGCTGCTTCCAGGTGCGGCGCATCTCCGCGCGCAGCCGGGCGTCGGTCTTCGCCACGATGCGCTGGTTCTCGCGCAGCAGCTTGCGGTAGCTGTCCAGCCGCCGCTGGGCGAGCACGCCGTGCTCGACGGCCTCCAGCACCGCGCACCCCGGCTCCGCCTCGTGCGCGCAGTCGTGGAACCGGCACTCCGCCGCCAGTTCCTCGATGTCGGAGAACGTCCGCGTCAGCCCGGATTCGGCGTCCCACATCCCGACGCCGCGCAGCCCCGGGGTGTCGATCAGCACCCCGCCGCCCGGGAGCGGCAGCAGGTCGCGGGTGGTCGTGGTGTGCCGGCCCTTGCCGTCCTGGTCGCGGGTGGCGCGCACGTCCTGCACGTCCGTGCCGACCAGGGCGTTGGCCAGGGTGGACTTGCCCGCGCCGGACTGCCCGAGGAGGACGGCGGTACCGCCCGCCAGGACGGCGGCCAGCACCTCCAGCCCCTCGCCCGTCGCGGCGCTGACGGCCAGCACCTGGACGCCGGGCGCGGTGGACTGGGTGTCCTCCACCAGGTGCGAGAGCGTGACCGGATCACCGACGAGGTCGGCCTTGGTCAGCACGATCAGCGGCTGCGCCCCGCTCTCCCAGGAGAGCGTGACGAACCGCTCCACGCGTCCGAGGTCCAGCTCCACGGCGAGCGAGACCGCGATCACCGCGTGATCGACGTTGGCCGCGAGGATCTGCCCCTCGGACCGCTTGGAGGAGGTGGACCGGACGAAGGCCGTACGGCGCGGCAGCGTGGCCCGCACGACCCCGCCGCCCGGCCCGTTGACCAGGTCGACGGCCGCCCAGTCGCCGGTGCACGGCACCCGCGTCGGGTCGCTGGTGGCCACCAGGGCGGTGTCCGCGAGGACGGTCGTGACGCCGTCACCGTCCGGTACGACGGCGTCCACACGCCCGCGGTCCACGCGGACGATACGGCCGGGCAGGAACCCCTGCTCGGCGAAGGGGGCGAAGCTCTCCGCGTAGCCGGCGTCCCAGCCGTAGGACGACGCCAGCGGGTGTGCGGCGGAGAGCTGTTCCAGGTTGAACACCTTGGACAAAGCGGGATGACCCTTCACAAGGGTGGTCCCGACACGGGTACGAGGGCGCGCGGGAACGCGCCGGGCGGCCGACGGATCGGCCGCGACCGCTCAGCGAGCGGCTCGGTCGGAGACCACGGAGGTGGGAATGACGAACTTCCGGACTCGGGCAGCGCCCATCGCAACGACGGCCATCGGGACGTCACCTCCTGGTCTCACATCTGCGCGCACGACACGGCACGCACGGCGGGAACGGCGGCTGGGGCCGCCGGTCTGACGGTGGGGATGGTAGCGAGGGGAAGGGAGACGGGGCCACGGATTTTTCCGGGGCCGGGCCCGGCTCGCGGCGGGTACGAGGACTGCTTGCGGCCGACACGAGCGCCGCGGGCCGGGGATGGGGACATACACCCCCATTCGCCGCCCTCCATCCCCCGCGGTTACCCTGACATCTGCGGCACCCCCGGGCAGCCGCTCGGCGGTGGGGCTCGCCGGAACGAACCGCGGTGATGGTGCCGCCAACGGTCCCTGCTTGTGACGGTATGCGCCCTGGTGTCCATCGGGCGCCGTGCGAGTGGGAGACGTGGTTCGTGGGAGCTTTTCCGAGTCGGCCGGTGGCCGAGGCCGCCGATATCGATCCTGATCTCGAAGCGCCCGCGCGGCGGCCCCGGCCCCTGAGCGGCCAGTGGTCCACCGTGGGCGTGGTGGCGCTCGGGGGTGGCATCGGGGCGACCGCGCGGTACGCGGCCTCGGTGGTCTGGCCGGTCGGGCCGTACGGGTTCCCGTGGACGACGCTGTGCGTGAACGTCGTCGGGTGCGCGGTGATCGGCGTGTTCATGGTGCTGATCAACGAGGTGTGGCGGGCGCACCGGCTGGTGCGGCCGTTCTTCGGGACCGGGGTCCTGGGCGGGTTCACGACCTTCTCCACGTACGCGGTGGACATCCAGCGGCTGATCGAGGCGCGGGAGCCGGTGCGCGGGCTGGCGTACCTGGTGGTGACGCTGATCGCGGCGCTGGGGGCGGTGTGGCTGGCGGTGCGCGGGACGCGGTCCGCGGTGCGGCGGTGGGGCCGGTGACGCGGGGGACGCGCGGCGGGACGTGTACGGCGGGTGGCGGTCCGGTCGGCCGTGATGACGAGAGTGGGAGTGCGGGCGCGTGAACTGGCTGCTGGTGTTCGTCGGGGCGGCGGTCGGGGCGCCGCTGCGGTTCCTGACCGACCGGGCGGTGCAGGCCCGGCACGACACGGTGTTCCCGTGGGGCACCCTCACCGTGAATGTCGTGGGATGCCTCGTCCTGGGCGGGCTGACGGGCGCGGTCACCGCCGGAGCGGCGTCCTCACAGGTGCAGATGCTGGTGGGGACGGGGCTGTGCGGGGCGCTGACGACGTACTCGACGTTCTCCTACGAGACGCTGCGGCTGGCGGAGGACGGCGCCCGGTTCCACGCCGTGGCCAACGCGGTGGTGAGCGTGGTGGCCGGGTTGGGAGCGGTGTTCCTGGGCGTCGCGTTCGCAAACGCATGGACGGGGTGAGCCGGGGTCCGAGCCGGGGTCGGCCGGTGCGTTCGGGGCGGGTCGCGCCGCCCGGAAGGGCCCCGTTCGGGCCGTCGACCACAAGAGCCCCGTTCGAGCCGTCGGCCGCAAGGGCTCCCTTCGGATCACCGGCCGCGAGAGCACCCCTCCGGTCCGGCGAGGCGAACCCCGCCCCCGCTCAGCCCCTGCGCTCCGGACCCGTGCCCCCGCCCGCCAGAGCCCCGCTCCGGCCGTCGGCCGCGTGAGCGCCCCCGTACGGCGAACGCCCCTCGGGTGACGCCCCTCCGCCGACAGAGGCACCACCCGGCACGCCACCACCAACCGTGGCGCCACCCCGCGCACCCCCACCCGCCACCACCTCGGCGGCCCGTGGCCGTCCGGCTTTCAGGCGCACGGGCAGCCGGCGGTGCACGGGCAGCCGGCCCCGTACGTCCTCGGGTGGCAGGAAGCGTGCCCAGCGCTCGGGGTACTCCGAGGGGACGTGCCCGTCGTCCTCGCCCTCGTCCCCGTCCCCGTCGTCGTCAGGATCCTCGTCCACGCCACGGAAACCGTCCCCCGGACCCGCGTCCTCGGCACCGCCCCCGTCCCCCTCCTCCCGCAGCCGCTCCCGCTCCGCCGCCGCGCGCTTGCGGGCGCGCTCCGCGCGGGCGGCGGCGGTGGTGACGGAGGGCCAGATGTGGTCGATGGCCGCGTTCACGGCGGCGCCGACCAGGACGGCGAAGGCGGACACGCCGATCCACAGGAGGACGGCGACGGGGGCGGCCAGTGAGCCGTAGACCGTGGGGCCCTCGACCGTGCGGGTGAGGTACACGCGCAGCAGCGCGCTGCCCAGCAGCCACATGGCCAGGGCGACCACGGCGCCCGGGATGTCCTCGGCCCACGGCGAGCGGACCGGCACCGACACGTGGTACAGCGTCGTGAGGAAGGCGATGGACAGGAGCACCACGACCGGCCAGTACAGGACGCGGACGGCGGTCTCGCTGGACGGCAGCCAGCCGACCACCGCCTCCGGACCGGCCACCATCAGGGGCAGCGCGACGGCGCCCAGGCTCAGTGCGGCGAGGTAGAGCAGGAAGGCCAGCAGCCGGGTCTTGACGATGCCGCGCCGCCCGTCGAGCCCGTACATGATCGTGATGGTGTCGACGAAGACGTTCACGGCGCGCGAGCCGGACCACAGGGCGATGGCGAAGCCGAGGGAGATGACGTCCGGTCTGCGGCCGGTGAAGACGTCGTCCAGCAGCGGGCGGGCGATCTCGTCGACGCCCTGGCGGGAGAGGACGGTCTGCGAGACGGAGAGGATGTGGCGGCGGACGCCGTCGATGGTGTCCGCGCCGATCCACGGCTCCATGTAGCCGAGCAGCCCGATCAGGCCGAGCAGCAGGGGCGGCAGCGACAGCAGGCAGAAGAACGCGGCCTCCGCGGCGAGCCCGGTGACACGGTTGTCCATGCAGGACTTGACGGTGTCTTTGAGGAGCAGCCAGGCGAGTCGGCGTTTGGAAACGTTGCGGTACAGGACGCGGGCCCTGTGCAAGCGGCCCGAGGACCGCTCGGCTGGTTCTTTTGCTGGCTGCACCTCCCTACCGTATCTGCCATGGAACCCCCCACTCACATGGTCACGAACCAGCCTCCGCCGCTGGTCGGACACGATGTCTTCACCTCCGACCCGGCGCTCGTGGAGGGCGTCGCGCGGCACGTCTCGCCCGGTTCGCGGGACACCGTGCACGGGGAGCTGAGCGATCTGGGACGGGCGGCCGGTTCGGCGCAGGCGCAGCGCTGGGGCGCCCTGGCGAACGAGAACCCGCCCGTGCTGCGCACCCACGACCGGTACGGCCACCGGGTGGACGAGGTGGAGTTCCACCCGGCCTGGCACCGGCTGCTCGGGCACGCCGTCTCCTCCGGGCTGACCGACGCCTGGTCGCGTCCGGACGGCCATCTGCGGCGGACCGCGTCCTTCCTGGTGTGGACCCAGGTCGAGGCGGGCCACGCCTGTCCCCTGTCGATGACCCACGCGGCGGTGCCGGCGCTGCGGACCGATCCGGAGCTGGCGGCCGAGTGGGAGCCGCGGCTGACGTCCCGGGTGTACGACGCGCAGTTGCGGCCGGCGGCGGAGAAGCCCGGTGTGCTGGCCGGGATGGCGATGACGGAGAAGCAGGCCGGCAGCGACGTGAGGGCGATCACCACCCGCGCCGAGCCGCTGGCCGAGGCGGGCACGTACGCGCTGACCGGGCACAAGTGGTTCTGTTCGGCGCCGATGTCGGACGTGTTCCTGGTGCTGGCGCGGGCACCCGGCGGGCTCACCTGCTTCCTGCTGCCCCGGGTGCTGCCGGACGGCGGACGCAACTCCTTCCGGCTCCAGCGGCTCAAGGACAAGCTCGGCAACCGGTCCAACGCCTCCGCCGAGGTCGAGTTCGACGGGCGGACCTGGGCGCGGCGGGTGGGCGAGGAGGGGCGCGGCATCGCCACGATCATGGGGATGGTGGCGGCGACCCGGCTGGACTGCGTGACCGCGTCGGCGGCCGTGATGCGGCAGGCGGTGGCGCAGGCGCTGCACCATACGGCGTACCGGGAGGCGTTCGGCCGTCCGCTGGACGAGCAGCCGCTGATGCGCAACGTGCTGGCCGACCTCGCGGTGGAGTCGGAGGCGGCGACCGCGCTCGCGCTGCGGCTGGCGGCGGCGTGCGACGCGGACGGCGCGGCGGACCGGCACTTCCTGCGGCTCGCGGTGCCGGCCGCCAAGTACTGGGTGGCCAAGCGCTGCACGCCGGTGGTCGCCGAGGCGCTGGAGTGCCTGGGCGGCAACGGGTACGTGGAGGAGTCCGGGCTGCCGCGGCTGCTGCGCGAGGCACCGCTGAACTCCGTCTGGGAGGGCTCGGGCAACGTCCAGGCGCTGGACGCGGTGCGGGCGCTGCGGAACGAGCCGGAGGCGCTGCACGCCTTCCTGGTGGAGATCGGCGCGGCGCGCGGCGCGGACCACCGGCTGGACGCGGCGATCAAGGCCCTGCTGACCGAGCTGGCCGATCTGGAGGGGATCGAGGCGCGGGCGCGGCGGGTGGCGGAGCGGATGGCGCTGGTATTGCAGGGCTCGTTGCTGGTGCGGTACGCGCCGCCGGAGGTGGCGGACGCGTTCTGCGCCTCGCGGCTGGGCGGGGACCGGGGCGCGGCGTTCGGCACCCTGCCGCACACGCTGGACCTGCGCGCGATCGTGTGGCGGGCGCGGCCGGTGGCGGGGTAGCGCGGAGGTGACGCGGGTGAGGAGGGGCGCCCGCGGAAGGTGATCGGTGCGGCAGCGGAACCGGCCCGCAATGGGGGGTGGCCGAGGGCCGGTCTTCCGCTGCCGCACCCGTCGAAGAGCGACGCCGCGCCGACGCGGCGCCGCTCCCTGCTCGGGCCCGTCACCTCGTGGGGGACACGTGCGGTGGACGGGACCGGCCCCGGCGGTGGGGGGCGACGGCAAACAGTTTGCTCTCGCCGGTTGTTCACAACAACAGTTGCAACTAGTTGCAAAGGATGCGGCCAACTCCCCCGTACGGCGGCGCGGGACGGCACCATGGGCGTCGGCCACGGGGGCAGCCCACAACCGGAGAGCAGCGTGAGCGACAGAGCGATCGACATGGGTATCTGGTCCGCGCAGGAAGCGCGCCAGACCGCGCGGCGGCTCGCGTCGGCACGCGAGGCCGTGCTCTCGGGCGGCGCGCCGCTCACCACCGCTCGTACCGTCATCAGCGAATCCTGGCGCCGGGTGCTGAGCACGGGCCTGGACCCGGACCGGGACCGGCAGCAGATCCTGCTGACCGACGAGGACCTGGCCCGCCGCCGGCAGGACTCCGCGCTGGCGGACGTGCTGACGGTGTTCCGCAACGGCCTGCTGCCCGCCGTGGACGGGGCCCGGCAGATCATGGTGGTGACGGACGCCGAGGGCGTGGTGCTGTGGCGGGAGGGCTCGCCGCCGGTCCGGCGGATGGCCGACCGCCTCGGGTTCGGCCAGGGTGCCGACTGGTCGGAGGACATGGTGGGCACCAACGGCATCGGCACGGCCCTGGTGGCGCGGCAGCCCGTCCTGGTGCACTCCGCGGAGCACTTCGTGCGCACCCACCACCAGTGGACGTGTGCCGCGGCGCCCGTGCACGATCCGCGCGACGGGCGGCTGCTGGGGGTGGTGGACGTCAGCGGACCGGCCCACGGGTTCCATCCCGCGACCCTCTCGCTGGTCTCGGCGATGGCCCGGGTGGCGGAGGGGGAGCTGCGGGTCCGGCACCAGGCGGCCCTGGGGCGGCTGCGGGCCAGCGCGGCGCCCGTGCTGGCGCGGATCCGCGGGCGGGCGCTGGCCGTCGACCCGCACGGCTGGACGGCGGCGGTCACCGGCATGGCGCCGCCGGACCGGGTGGCGCTGCCCAAGTCCCCGACGGCCGGGACGCGCTGGCTGCCCCGGTACGGGATGTGCTCCCTGGAGCCGCTGCCCGGGGGCTGGCTGGTCCGCGTGGGGGATCCCGACGAGTCCCCCGGGCCCAGCCACGTCACGCTGGACGTCAGCGACCGCTCGCGCTGGGCGATCACCGTCACCGGCCCGGCGGGCGGCTGGTCCCACGATCTGAGCCCGCGCCACGCCGAGTTGCTGTTCGTCCTGGCGGCGCACCGCGAGGGGCGCACCGCGGCCGAACTGTCGCAGGACCTGTTCGGCGACCGGTCCCGCACCGTCACGGTGCGCGCCGAGTTGTCCCGGCTGCGCCGCTACCTGGCGAGCGTGCTGGCCCACCGGCCGTACCGTTTCGCCGACAGCGTGGAGGTGGAACTGCGCCGCCCTCCCTGCCCGGGGGACCTGCTGCCGCACTCGACGGCGCCGGCGGTGCTGGCGGCTCGGGCGGGGTGAGGGGGCCGCGCGGGGCGCGGGGGCGGAAAAGGGCGTGCGCACGCACGTTCGCGCGGGGTACCGTGATCTTGCTTCGAACACAGCTCCCCAGGAGGACGTCGCAGAACGGGAGCGGCCGACGCGTGTGTCCGCGTGCGGTCAGGAGAGCGGGCGACACGACCGTGTGATCACCGCTGCCCTCCTGGAGGTTCCTTCATGTCCGTCGGTCTCGGCCTTCCCATCGCCGCCCCGGAGCAGTTGCCCACCTGGGCCCGGCGCGCCGACGCCTCTCCCTTCTCCACCCTCGCCCTGCTCGACCGCTTGGTGTACGCCAACCCCGAACCACTCGTCACGCTGGCCACCCTGGTCGGCACGACGGAGCGCGTCCGCCTGCAGACCGAGGTGCTGCTCGCCCCGCTGCACCGCACCGCGCTGCTCGCCAAGCAGGCCGCGACCCTGGACCTGCTGTCGGGCGGCCGGTTCACGCTCGGTATCGGCATCGGCGGGCGCCCGGACGACTACCTGGCCGCCGGTATCGAGCAGCGCACCCGGGGGCGGCGGCTGGACGACCAGATGGCGCGGATGCGCCGCATGTGGAACGGCCAACCGCTCG
Source organism: Streptomyces sp. NPDC003077 (assembly GCF_040611095.1). Classification (NCBI taxonomy): domain Bacteria; kingdom Bacillati; phylum Actinomycetota; class Actinomycetes; order Kitasatosporales; family Streptomycetaceae; genus Streptomyces; species Streptomyces sp. NPDC003077. Next base: position 187,439 of record NZ_JBEXNM010000005.1, read on the forward strand.
GCGACGAGGTCGGCCCGGTCGGTCCCGCTCCGGCCCGGCCCGGCGGACCCGAGGTGCTGTTCGGCGGGTTCGTGCCGGCGGTGATGAACCGGGTGGCGCGCTGGGGTGACGGGTTCCTGGGGGCCGCGCTGCCGCCCGCACACATGGACAGGCTGTTCCGGGACGTGGAAGCCGCCTGGGCCAAGCAGGGCCGCGCCGGTCGGCCCCGGTTGGTCGCGCAGGTGAACGCGGCGCTCGGCCCGGAGGAGACCGTGGCGGCGGCCCGGCGCGAGGCCCACGCCTACTACCACCCGTCGCCGTTCGCCGATCACGTCGCCGAGGGAATCCTGACCACGCCGCGGGCCGTCCGTGACGCGGTGGCCGCGTTCCGGGCGATCGGCGCCGACGAGGTGATGCTCTACTGCTGGGCGCCGGACCCGGAGCAGGTGGAGCGGATGGCCGACGCGGTGTTCTGATCCCCGCGGGAACCCGACGCGCGGGAACCGACGGCCGGGGTCCCCACCGGGCCCCGACCGATCGGTTCCCGGCCGAACTCCCCACCCCGTGTTTACCTGTCCCCCATGAACACCATCGACGTCACCACCTGGACCCTGGAACAGACCTCCCCCGACGATCTCTCCCCCTCCCCCGCGCCGCCGGACGAGCAGGGCGTGCGGATCACGAGGGCCGGCATACCCTCGCCCGAGTTCAACCGTTTCCTCTACACGGCGGTCGGCGGGGACGTCCTGTGGACCGACCGGCTGGGCTGGAGCTACGCCCAGTGGGAGGAGTACCTGAGCCGTCCGGGATTCGAGACGTGGGTGGCGTACGAGGACGGGACGCCCGCCGGGTACATCGAGTTGGAGGCGCAGCCCGAAGGCGTGGTGCAGATCGCGTACTTCGGGCTGCTGCCCGCCTTCCGGGGGCGGCGGATCGGCGGGCACCTGCTCTCGTACGGCACGGCCCGCGCCTGGGATCTGGCCACCCGGTGGCCGGGGCGTCCGCGGACGAAGCGGGTGTGGGTGCACACCTGCTCCCTTGACGGTCCGCACGCGCGGGCCAACTACGAGCGCCGGGGCTTCCGCGTGTGTGAGACGACGGTGACGCGGGAGCCGGATCGGGCGCAGCCGGGGCCGTGGCCGGGGGCGCGTCCTTCCCACTGAGCGGCGGCCTGGGGCTCGTCCGTCTTACTGAGCGGCGGCCTGGGCGCGTCCGTCTTACTGAGCGGCGGCCTGGGCGCGTCCGTCTTACTGAGCGGCGGCCTGGGCGCGTCCGTCCCATTGAGCGGCGGGCCGGTGGCGCGTCCGTCGCGCTGAGCCTCCGTCCAGGGGCGCGTCCGTCCCGCCGCACGGCGCGCGCGTGATCCACGACACACTGTCCCGTATAGCGGGACAGTGTTGTCCACATTCCGGATGACGGTGGACTGTCTCAAGAGCGCCGTGACACGCTTCCGCCATGTCTCCAGCTGGAATTCCCTTGGTGAGTCGGCGGCACGTCGACCTCGGCCGCATGTCCAGCGCCATCTGTCCGGCGAGCTGACAGCCACAGCACCGCCGCGCTTCTCGCCGTCCCCATCGTCGCGGACGAGCGGGCACCCCTGACTCCCGAAACGCTCGGACACCCACCCAACTCCCGCGTACCGACACGCCGTTGTGTGGCGTGTCCGCTCGGGCCCAGCGGGTCCGCCCTGCCCGTTTCCGCTCTCCCAGCCGCCCCGAAGGACACAGCCATGGCCGCCTCCCCGCCGGAACGCCCCACCGCCGCCCCGAACCGCCGCAAGGCCGGCCGCCACCGCGGTGAGGGCCAGTGGGCCGTTGGCCATTTCACGCCCCTCAACGGCAACGAGCAGTTCAAGAAGGAAGACGACGGTCTCAATGTGCGGACACGCATTGAGACGATCTACTCCAAGACCGGTTTCGACGGCATCGACCCCAACGACCTCCGGGGCCGGATGCGCTGGTGGGGCCTGTACACCCAGCGCAAGCCCGGGATCGACGGCGGCAAGACCGCGGTCCTGGCGCCGGAGGAGCTGGACGACTCCTACTTCATGCTGCGGGTGCGCATCGACGGTGGCCGGCTGACCACCGAGCAGCTGCGGGTGATCGGCGAGATCTCCCAGGAGTTCGCGCGCGGCACCGCGGACATCACCGACCGGCAGAACGTGCAGTACCACTGGATCCGCATCGAGGACGTGCCGGAGATCTGGCGGCGGCTGGAGGCCGTGGGCCTGTCCACCACCGAGGCGTGCGGCGACACCCCGCGCGTGATCCTCGGGTCGCCGGTGGCAGGCGTCGCCGAGGAGGAGATCATCGACGGCACCCCGGCGATCGAGGAGATCCACCGCCGGGTCGTCGGCAACCCCGCGTACTCCAACCTGCCGCGCAAGTTCAAGACGGCGATCTCCGGGTCGCCGCTGCTGGACGTGGCGCACGAGATCAACGACGTGTCCTTCGTCGGCGTCCGCCACCCCGAGCACGGGCCGGGCTTCGACGTGTGGGTCGGCGGCGGCCTGTCCACCAACCCCAAGTTCGGCGTCCGGCTGGGCGCGTGGGTGCCGCTGGAGGACGTGCCGGACGTCCACGAGGGCGTCGTCTCGATCTTCCGGGACTACGGCTACCGGCGGCTGCGCAACCGCGCCCGCCTGAAGTTCCTGGTCGCGGACTGGGGCCCGGAGAAGTTCCGGCAGGTGCTGGAGGAGGAGTACCTCCGGCGCAAGCTCGTCGACGGGCCGGCGCCCGAGGAGCCCGCGCAGCGGTGGCGCGACCACGTCGGGGTGCACCGCCAGAAGGACGGCCGCTTCTACGTGGGCTTCGCGCCGCGTGTGGGCCGGGTGGACGGGGCGACCCTGACGAAGATCGCCGATCTCGCCGCGGCGCACGGCTCCGGCCGGCTGCGCACCACCGCCGAGCAGAAGATGATCGTGCTGGACGTCGAGGAGGGCCAGGTCGAGTCGCTGGTGGCCGGGCTGGAGGCGCTGGACCTGCGGGTCACGCCGTCCCCGTTCCGGCGCGGCACGATGGCCTGCACCGGCATCGAGTTCTGCAAGCTGGCCATCGTCGAGACCAAGGGCCGCGGCGCCTGGCTCATCGACGAACTGGAGCGCCGCCTCCCGGACTTCCAGGAGCCGGTCACCATCAACCTCAACGGCTGCCCGAACGCGTGCGCCCGTATCCAGGTGGCGGACATCGGTCTCAAGGGGCAGCTGGTCCTGGACGACGACGGCAACCAGGTCGAGGGCTACCAGGTGCACCTGGGCGGCGCGCTGGGCCTGGACCCCGGTTTCGGCCGCAAGGTCCGCGGCCTGAAGGTGACCGCCGACGAGCTGCCCGACTACGTCGAGCGGCTGCTGCGCGCCTTCCAGGAGCAGCGCGCCGACGGCGAGCGGTTCGCGCAGTGGGCGGCGCGCGCGGACGAGGGGGCCCTGAAGTGAGCGAGCGCGCCGCGCCGTTCCACTGCCCGTACTGCGGGGACGAGGACCTGCGGCCCTCCGAGGAGGGCCACGGCGCGTGGGAGTGCCACGCGTGCAACCGCGCCTTCCGCCTGACGTTCCTGGGCCTGCTCACCCGGGGGCTGACCGAGCGGTCCCCCCACGAGACATCCGACGGAGGTGCGTCGTGACCACCGCGACCGAACTGCGAGAGCTCGCCGAACGCGCGGGCCGCGACCTGGAGGACGCGTCCCCGCTGGACATCCTGACGTGGGCGGCCGAGACCTTCGGCCCCCGGTTCTGCGTCACCTCCTCCATGGAGGACGCGGTCGTCGCCCACCTGGCGTCCCGGGCGATGCCGGGCGTGGACGTGGTCTTCCTGGACACCGGCTACCACTTCCCGGAGACCATCGGGACGCGGGACGCGGTGGCGGCGGTGATGGACGTCAACGTCATCACCCTCACCCCGCGGCAGACGGTCGCCGAGCAGGACGCCGAGTACGGGCCCAAACTCCACGACCGCGACCCGGACCGGTGCTGCGCGCTGCGCAAGGTCAAGCCGCTGGAAGAGGGCCTGGCGGGCTACGACGCGTGGGCCACCGGCCTGCGCCGGGACGAGTCGCCGACCCGCGCGAACACGCCGGTGGTCGGCTGGGACGCCAGGCGCGGCAAGGTCAAGGTCTCGCCGATCGCCCGGTGGACGCAGGACGACGTGGACGCGTACGTCACCGAGCACGGGGTGCTGACCAACCCGCTGCTGATGGACGGGTACGCCTCGGTGGGCTGCGCGCCGTGCACCCGGCGGGTGCTGGAGGGCGAGGACGCGCGGGCCGGCCGCTGGGCGGGGCTGAGCAAGACCGAGTGCGGGCTGCACCTGTGACGGCCGCGGCGGACGCACGGCAGGACGAACGGGACGTACCGGAAGCCGACGGCTCCGGGAAGGTTGGGGAGAGAAGCATGACGGGCGCCACGGTGTGGCTCACCGGCCTGCCCAGCGCGGGCAAGACCACCATCGCGTACGCGCTGGCCGAGCGGCTGCGCGGCGAGGGCCGGCGGGTGGAGGTGCTGGACGGGGACGAGATCCGCGAGTTCCTCACCGCCGGGCTCGGCTTCTCCCGCGAGGACCGGCACACCAACGTGCAGCGCATCGGCTTCGTCGCCGAGCTGCTGGCCAGCAACGGCGTGACCGTGCTGGTCCCGGTGATCGCGCCGTACGCGGACTCCCGCGACGCGGTGCGCAAGCGCCACCAGGAGGCGGACACCCCGTACCTGGAGGTGCACGTGGCCACACCGGTGGAGGTGTGCTCCGAGCGCGACGTGAAGGGCCTGTACGCCAGGCAGGCGGCCGGCGAGATCTCCGGCCTGACCGGCGTGGACGACCCGTACGAGGAGCCCGTCGCCCCCGACCTGCGCATCGAGTCGCACACCCAGACCGTGGCCGAGTCCGCGGCGGCGCTGCACGCGCTGCTCGTCGAAAGGGGACTGGCATGACGACGGCCGCCGCCGTGAACGCGACCGGCGCCCACCCGGAGGGCGGGGACCCGTACGCGCTGACGCACCTGGACGTGCTGGAGTCCGAGGCGGTGCACATCTTCCGCGAGGTGGCGGGGGAGTTCGAGCGACCGGTGATCCTCTTCTCCGGCGGCAAGGACTCCATCGTCATGCTGCACCTGGCGCTCAAGGCGTTCGCGCCCGCGCCGGTGCCGTTCGCGCTGTTGCACGTGGACACCGGGCACAACTTCCCCGAGGTGCTGGAGTACCGCGACCGCGTCGTCAAGGAGCACGGGCTGCGGCTGCACGTCGCCTCGGTCCAGGAGTTCATCGACGACGGGCGGCTGCGCGAGCGCCCGGACGGCACCCGCAACCCGCTCCAGACCGTGCCGCTGCTGCACGCCATCGAGACCAACCGCTTCGACGCGGTCTTCGGCGGCGGGCGGCGGGACGAGGAGAAGGCCCGCGCCAAGGAGCGCGTCTTCTCGCTGCGGGACGAGTTCGGCGGCTGGGACCCGCGCCGCCAGCGCCCCGAGCTGTGGCAGCTCTACAACGGCCGGCACGCCCCCGGCGAGCACGTCCGCGTCTTCCCGCTGTCCAACTGGACCGAGCTGGACGTGTGGCAGTACATCGGCCGCGAGGGCATCGAGCTGCCCTCCATCTACTACGCGCACGAGCGCGAGGTCTTCGCCCGCGGCGGCATGTGGCTGGCCCCCGGCGAGTGGGGCGGCCCCAAGGACGGCGAGCGTGTGGAGCGGCGCCGGGTGCGCTACCGCACGGTCGGCGACATGTCCTGCACCGGCGCGGTCGACTCGGACGCGGCCACCATCGAGGCGGTGATCGCGGAGATCGCCGCGTCCCGGCTCACCGAGCGCGGCGCCACCCGGGCCGACGACCAGCTCTCCGAGGCCGCCATGGAAGACCGCAAGCGCGAGGGGTACTTCTGATCATGAGCACCACGACCCAGACCGTTCCCTCCGGCACCGAGGCCGACGCGGCGACCTCCCTGCTGCGGTTCGCCACCGCCGGATCGGTGGACGACGGCAAGTCCACCCTCGTCGGACGGCTGCTGCACGACTCCAAGTCGGTGCTGGCCGACCAGCTCGAAGCCGTCGAGCGGGCCTCCCTGACCCGCGGCCAGCAGGCGCCCGACCTGGCGCTGCTCACCGACGGGCTGCGCGCCGAGCGCGAGCAGGGCATCACCATCGACGTCGCCTACCGCTACTTCGCCACGCCCCGGCGCCGGTTCATCCTGGCCGACACCCCCGGCCACGTGCAGTACACCCGCAACATGGTCACCGGCGCCTCCACCGCCGAACTGGCCCTCGTCCTGGTGGACGCCCGGCACGGCGTGGTCGAGCAGACCCGCCGGCACGCCGCGGTGGCCGCCCTGCTGCGCGTCCCGCACCTGGTGCTGGCCGTCAACAAGATGGACCTGGTGGACTACGCCGAGCCCGTCTTCGCCGCCATCGCGCAGGAGTTCACCGCCTACGCGGCGTCCCTGGGGGTGCCCGAGGTGACCACCATCCCGATCTCCGCGCTCGCCGGGGACAACGTGGTGACCGCCTCCGCGCACATGGACTGGTACGCCGGACCGACCGTGCTGGAGCACCTGGAGACCGTGCCGGTGCACACCGACCCGGCCGCCGAGCCCGCGCGCTTCCCCGTCCAGTACGTCATCCGCCCGCAGAGCGCCGAACACCCCGACTACCGCGGCTACGCGGGCCAGATCGGCTCCGGCGTGCTGCGCGTGGGCGACCCCGTCACCGTCCTGCCCTCCGGCCGGGCCAGCACGATCACCGCGATCGACGCGCTGGGCCGGTCCGTGGAGACCGCGTGGGCGCCGCAGTCGGTGACCGTGCGGCTCGCCGACGACCTGGACATCTCGCGCGGCGACCTGATCGCGCCCACCGAGGGCGCCCCGGCCCCGTCCCAGGACCTGACGGCCACCGTGTGCCACGTCGCGGACCGGCCGCTGGCCGTCGGCGACCGGGTGCTGCTCAAGCACACCACCCGCACCGTCAAGGCCATCGTCAAGGACATCCCCTCGCGGCTGACGCTGGACGACCTCTCGCACCACCCGGCCCCCGGGCGGCTGGCGGCCAACGACATCGGGCGGGTGACGGTGCGCACCGCCGAGCCGCTGGCCCTGGACGCGTACGCGGACTCGCGCCGCACCGGCGCGTTCCTGCTGATCGACCCGGCCGACGGCACCACGCTCACCGCCGGCATGGCGGGCGACGCGTTCGCCGGAACGGCGTCGGCGAAGGCGGCGCAGGACGACGAGGGATGGGACTTCTGATGACGATCGCGCTCTCTCCCGCGCCCGTGGTGGGTGCCGTGTTCCTGGACGTCTTCTCGACCTTCGCCAAGGAAGGCGGGCGGGTCGGCGGCGGCACGCTCGGCACCGGGCGGGGCGGAGTCGGGCGATGTGCGTGCCGATGACGCCCCCGCCCGCGTGTTGTCCGCGCCCCTTCCGAAGACCCACCGCCCCGCCGGGCGCGCCGTAGACCGGTCGCCCCGGCCCGACGAGAGGACCCCCTCCCGTGCCTGCCGTACGACTCCGCCTTCTGGCGGCCGTCACCGCCGTCCCCCTGCTGATCGGGGTGCTGGGCGCCTGCGGTTACGGTTCCCAGGCCAAGAAGGACGATCAGGGCCGGGTCGCGCCGAAGGGCGCGAAGATCGACGGGCTGGAGGAGGTGAAGGTCGGCTACTTCGCGAACACCACGCACGCCACCGCGCTGGTCGGTGACAAGAAGGGCCTGTTCCAAAAGGAGCTGGGCGGGACGAGGTTCTCGCCCTCGATCTTCAACGCGGGCCCCGCCGAGCTGGAGGCCCTGAACTCGGGGGCCATCGACATCGGCTGGATCGGCCCCTCCCCCGCCATCAACGGCTGGACGAAGTCCCACGGCAAGAGCCTGAAGATCGTCGCCGGGTCCGCCTCCGGCGGCGTCTTCCTCGTCGTCAACCCCAAGAAGATCAAGAGCCTGGACGATCTCAAGGGCAAGACGATCGCCACCCCGCAGCTGGGCAACACCCAGGACGTGGCGCTCCTGCACTACCTGCGCGAACGCGGCTACACGGTCGACGCGACCACCGGCAAGGGTGACGTCACCGTCCAGCGCACCGAGAACAAGGTCACCCCGATCGCCTTCAAGCAGGGCAGCATCGACGCCGCCTGGGTGCCCGAGCCCACCGCCTCCAAGCTGGTCGCGGACGGCGGCCGGGTGCTGCTGGACGAGCGGAAGCTGTGGAAGGACGGCGAGTTCGTCATCACGAACGTGATCGTCTCGCAGCGGTTCCTCAAGGAGCACCCGAAGGTGGTCGAGGCGGTGCTGCGCGGCTCCGTCCGGACCAACGCGTGGATCAAGACCCACCCGGCCGAGGCCAAGAAGGCGCTGAACGACAAGCTCGCCGAGCCCGGCGTCTCCGGCAAGCGGCTGCCCGACGCGATCATCGACCCGGCCTTCGAGAACGTCGACCTCACCGACGACCCGCTCGCCGCCACCCTCCAACAGGAAGCGGACCACGCCGTCGACGCCGGGCTGCTCAAGCGGCCCGAGCTGAAGGGCATCTACGACCTCACGCTGCTGAACCGGGTGCTCAAGGCCGAGGGCAAGGCCCCGGTCGACGACGCCGGTCTCGGCGGCTAGGGCGGGCCGCCGCGTGCCGCGCACCGCCGCCCGCCCTTCGGGCGGACCACGCCCCGCCCCCGCCCTCCCCGGCTCCACCCCGTCGCACCGCACTCCCAGGAGGTGACACCGATGACGACCCCCACCCTCACCCAGCCCGCCGCACCGGGGAGCCAGGGTGACCCGACCGCGCTCGCCGCTCGTATCGACCACGTCTCCAAGTCGTTCGGCCGTCCCGGCGCGCAGCAGCACGTCCTGGACGACATCAGCATCGACGTCGCCCCCGGCGAGTTCGTCTGCCTCCTGGGCGCCTCCGGCTGCGGCAAGTCCACCCTGCTCAACCTGGTGGCCGGGCTGGACGCGCCCTCGTCGGGCAGCATCGAGACGCCCGGCGGGCGGCCCGCCCTGATGTTCCAGGAGCACGCGCTGTTCCCCTGGCTCACCGCGGGCCGCAACATCGAACTCGCGCTCCGGCTGCGCGGGGTGCCGCGCGCCGAGCGGCGCCAGGAGGCCGAACGGCTGCTGGAACTCGTCCGCCTCAAGGGCGCGTACGGCAAGCGGGTGCACGAACTGTCCGGCGGCATGCGGCAGCGGGTGGCGATGGCCCGCGCGCTCGCCCAGGACAGCCAACTCCTCCTGATGGACGAGCCGTTCGCGGCCCTGGACGCCATCACCCGCGACGTGCTGCACGGCGAACTGACCCGCATCTGGGAGGAGAGCGGGCTGTCCGTCCTGTTCGTCACGCACAACGTGCGCGAGGCGGTCCGGCTCGCCCAGCGGGTCGTCCTCCTGTCCTCCAAGCCGGGCCGGATCGCCCGCGAATGGCGGGTGGACATCCCCCAGCCGCGGCGGATCGAGGACTCCGCCGTCGCCGACCTTTCCATCGAGATCACCGAACAGCTCCGCGGGGAGATCCGCCGACATGGCCAGCATTGACACCAAGGACCCGGCGGACGCCTCCGGCGAGCCGGGACCGTCCGCCCCGACCGCGTCCGGCGCACCCGGCACCGCCACCGGCACGAAGCCGGCCCCCGCGCCGGGCGGGAAGGCCACGGGTGACCTGGCCGGGCTCGAAGCGGGACTGGACGCGCTCGACACCGCCGTGGTCCAGCGCCAGCCGTGGCTGCGGACCCTGGCCTCCAAGGCCGGTCCGCCGCTGGCCGCCGTCGCCATCGTCCTGGTGCTGTGGCAGCTCGCCTACCACTTCCAGCTCAAGGACCACTACCTCCTGCCGAGCCCGGTGGACGTCTACCGCTCGCTCCAGCAGAAGTGGCTGGACGGCACGCTGCTGGGCTACGTGTGGACCAGCGTCTCGCGCGGCGCGCTCGGCTTCGTGGCGTCGGTGATCATCGGCACCCCGCTCGGCCTGATCGTCGCCCGGGTCAAGGTGGTCCGCGCCGCCATCGGCCCCATCCTCAGCGGCCTCCAGTCGCTGCCGTCGGTGGCGTGGGTGCCGGCCGCGATCATCTGGTTCGGGCTGAGCGACGCCACCATCTACGCGGTGGTGCTGCTGGGCGCCGTCCCCTCCATCGCCAACGGCCTGGTGGCCGGCGTCGACCAGATCTCCCCGATCTACCTGCGCGCCGGCCGCACCATCGGCGCCCGCGGCCTGACCGGCGTGCGGCACATCCTGCTGCCCGCCGCGCTCCCCGGCTACCTCGCCGGCCTCAAGCAGGGCTGGGCCTTCTCCTGGCGCTCCCTGATGGCCGCCGAACTCATCGTCAACGCCGCCGACCTGGGCACCGGCCTCGGCCAGCTCCTCGAACAGGGCCGCGAACTCCAGGACATGTCCTGGGTGCTGTCCGCGATCCTGCTCATCCTCATCGTCGGCATCGGCATCGAACTGCTGATCTTCGCCCCGCTCGAACGGCGCGTGCTGCGCAGCCGGGGCCTGCTGGGCAAGAGCTGAGAGCGCGGAGCGGGAACGGGAGCGGGGAACGGTCGTGAGGGTGTACGGGGCGGTGTACGAGTCGGTGTATGAGTCTGTGTACGAGTCGCAGGTCGGGCCGACGGTGGGTGGCGGGGGGACCGCCGTGCTGCCGACGGTGGGGGGCGGGAGCGCGGTCCCGTCCCGCGCCGCCGGGGACGCCGCCAGGCCCCCGGTCCGGCCCTCCCCCGCGCTCCTCGTCGTCGCCCACGGCAGCCGGGACCCGCGCCACGCGGCCACCGTCTCCGCCCTGGCCGCCCACGTACGGGCCGAGCGGCCGGACGTGCGCGTGGAAGTCGGCTACCTCGACTTCAACGCGCCGAGCGTGCCGCACGCCCTGGAACGGCTGGCCGCGGACGGCGTGCGGGAGGTGGTGGCCCTGCCCCTCCTCCTCACCCGCGCCTTCCACGCCAAGTCCGACATCCCCGCCGTCCTGCGCGAGGCCGCCGCCCGGCTGCCGGGCCTGGCCGTCCGCCAGGCCGAGGTGCTGGGCCCGTCCCCCCTCCTGACCGCCGCCCTGGAACGGCGGCTGTACGAAGCCGGGCTGCGCCCCGGCGACCACCGCTCGACCGGGGTCGTCCTGGCCTCGGCGGGCTCCTCCGACCCGGAGGCGATCGCAGTGATCGCTGAAATCGCGCGGGAGTGGCGGCGTACCCGTCGTTGGTATGCCGTGCGGCCTGCGTTCGCCTCCGCTTCCCTTCCCCGCACCGAGGACGCCGTCCGCGCCCTGCGGGCGGACGGCGCCGCCCGCGTGGCCGTCGCGCCGTACGTCATCGCCCCGGGCTTCCTCCCGGACCGCATCGCCCGCGGCGCCCGCGAGGCCGGCGCGGACGTCCTCGCGGACGCGCTGGGCGCCTGCCCGGAGGTGGTGCGGGTGCTGGTGGAGAGGTACGAGGGGGCTGTGGTGGGGAGCGGGGTGCGGTAGCGCTCTGCCAGGTGGCCCGGGGCCGCGTTCGTGCCGGGTGGCCCGGGATCGGGTTCGTGCCGGGTGGCCCGGGACCGCGTTCGGGGGATTCGTGGGGCGGTGGCGCTCGCCGGGTGACGCGGACACGTCGGACCCGTGCCGCGAGGCGGTCCGGGCCGGCTGACACACTGGCCGTCACACAGCACCACCAGGAGGCCCCCATGACCGAAGACCCCGGCGTCACCCCCTTCGCGCCCTTCACCGAAGCCCGGGCGCGGGACGTGCTGGCCGCCGCCGGGCGGCCGGAGATGGCGGCCGAGGCGCGGCTCCTGTCGCTCGGGGAGAACGCGGTGTTCGCCATGGGGGACACCGGGCCCGTGGTGCGGGTGGGCCGCAGCGCCGAGCTGCTGGAGCGGGCCGAGCGGGAGGTCCGCGTGGCCGGGTGGCTGGAGGCGGAGGGCGTGCCCGCGGTGCGGGTCGCCGAGCCCGAGGCGCGGCTGGTGGACGGGCACCCGGTGACCTGCTGGCGGCGGCTGCCCGAGGCGGTGCGGCCCGCCGAGCCCGGGGACCTGGCCGCCCTGCTGCGGCTGGTGCACGCGCTGCCCGAGCCGCCGTTCGCGCTGCCCCGGCGGGAACTGCTGGGCGGGGTGGAGCGGTGGCTGCGGCTGGCCGGGGACGCGGTGTCGCGGGAGGACGCGGAGTACCTGCGCGGCCGGCGGGACGCCTTCGCCGCCGCCGCGACCGCGCTGGAACCCCACCTGCCGCGCGGCCCGGTGCACGGGGACGCGCTGACCCGCAACGTGCACATCGGCCCGGACGGCCCGGTCCTGGTGGACCTGGAGACCTTCTCCTGCGACCTGCGCGAACACGACCTCGTGGTGATGGCCCTGAGCCGGGACCGCTACGGCCTGGACCCGGCCGCGTACGACACCTTCGTCAAGGTCTACGGCTGGGACGTGCGCGACTGGGAGGGGTGCGCGGTGCTGCGCGGCTCGCGGGAGACGGCGAGCTGCGCGTGGGTCTCGCAGCACGCGCCCGGGAACCCGGCGGCCCTGAAGGAGTTCCGGCGCCGCATCGCGTCCCTGCGGGAGGGGGACGCGACGGTGCGGTGGTATCCGTTCTGAGGGGCGGCCTTGGCTCGGCCGGGGCTCGTTCCCGTTGGGTCCGGCTTCCGTCGGTCCTTCCCGGGCTCAGTCCCGTTCGCACAGGGCCGTGTCGAGGGCGGTGAGCATCGCCCGCGCGGCGGCGTCCGTGTCCGGGGTCTGGTTGACGACGAGGGTCGCCCGGCGGCCGTCGGGGGCGACCGCGGCGACGCTGTGGTGGCCGGCGCGGGTGGAACCGGTGTGACCCGTCCACCGGCCGCCGCACGACAGGGGTGAGGTGATGAGCCCGAGCCCGTAGCGGCCGTCCGGCCCCAGGCGGTCCGGGTCCCCCGGCACCGTCCGGCGCATCTCGGCCAGCCGCGGCGCGGACAGCAGCCGGCCGGACAGGAGCGCGCCGAAGAAGCGGTTGACGTCGGCGGGCGTGGAGATCAGCGCGCCGCCGGTGCCACCGGCCGACGCGTTCCACTCGGTGCCGTCCACGCGGACCGCGGTCCCGTTCCGCTCCTCGGTGAAGTAGCTGCGGGAGTGCGGGCCGCGGATCCGTGCGGAGCGGCCGGGCCAGTAGGTGTCGCGCAGGCGCAGGGGCCGGATGATCCGGCGGGTGATCTCCTTTTCGGCCGGGCGGCCGGTGACCTGCTCGATCACCAGACCGGCCAGGAGGTAGTTGGTGGTCGAGTAGTGCCAGCGGCCCGTGGGGTGGGGCAGGAGCAGGGCGCGCCGGACCAGTTCCCGGGGCTCGAAGTGGTGGTGCCGGAGGTGGTCGGTGTCCTCGTCGGCGAGCGCGGCACTGTGGTCGGGCAGTCCGCCGGTGTGCTGGAGGAGCTGCCGTACGGAGATCGCGCGGCCGTCGTAGCCGTTGCCCCGCACGAGACCGGGGAGGTAGCGGTCCACGGGCGCGTCGAGCCGGAGCCGGCCCTCGTCGGCGAGCTGGAGGACGACGGTGGCGGTGAAGGTCTTGGTGACGCTGCCGATCCGCAGCCGGTCCCGGGCGTTCATCGGGCGGCCGGTGCGCAGGTCGGCGGTGCCGTCGGCCCGGGACCAGCGTCCGCAGTACGGGTCGGCGACCGCGACGGCGGCTCCGGCCAGGCCGTGTTCACGGGTGAGCCGTGCCAGGGCGCGGTCCGTCGCCCGGTGGCCGCAGCCGGGGCGCGCGGCGGTGGTCGGGGCGGCGGCGCGCGCGGGGGCCGTGGTGGCGGGGACGGTGGCGCGCGTGGGGGCCGTGGTGGCGGGCCCGGGGACGGTGGCGGCTCCCGCGGGTGCGGCGGTGGCGACGACGGAGGCCAGGGCGGAGCCGAGGGCCACGAGTAAGGCGCGGAGCTTCATGGGCGCGACGCTAACGAGGGAAGTGGCGCTTCTCACTCCGGACGGCCCCCGGCCCACTGGTGGGGGCAGCACCACCAGGCGGGAAGAACTCGGCGGGCGCACTCGCAACCGGGGGCGACGCGGGTTCGTCTGGGTGTCAGGAATGGACAGAGGGAGTGCGATGGAGTTCCGGCTGCTGGGTACGGTCGCGGTCGAGACGGAGGGCGGCACGCTGCCGCTCGGTCCGGCCAAGCGGCGCAGCCTGCTCGCGGCGCTGTTGCTGACGCCGAACAAGCCGGTGCCCGTGCCGGCGCTGGGCAGGGCGCTGTGGACGGAGGAACCGCCGGTCCGCGCGCGTTCGGTGGTCCAGGGGCACGTGTCGCACCTGCGCGCGGTGTTCGGCGGGTGCGGGCGGGCGGCGTACGGCGTCGACCTGATCACCCATCACGGCGCGTACGAGCTGCGCACCCCGCCCGCCCGCATCGACAGCGTCCGCTTCCGGGACCTGGTGGAGCGGGCCCGTCGGCACGAGGAGCCGCGCGAGGCGGTCTGCCTGCTGCGGGACGCCCTGGCGCTGTGGCGGGGGCCCGCGCTGACCGGTGCGGCACCGGGTCCGCTGCTGCTGGACGCGGCGCGCGCCCTGGAGGAGGCCCGTATCGACGCGGTGGAGCGGCTGGCCGCCGCGTACGGCGCGTTGGGCGAGCACGCGCGGGCGGCGGCGGAGCTCCAGGCGGAGGCGTCCGCCCACCCGCTGCGGGAGTCGCTGACGGCGGCCCTGGTCCTGGCCCTGTACCGCTCGGGGCGGCAGTCGGAGGCGATGGAACGGTTCCACCTGACCCGCCGGTTGCTGGACGAGGAGCTGGGGGTCGGCCCCGGGCGCGCGCTCACCGAGGCGTACGAGGTGGTACTGCGCGGCGAACGGCGGGCCGCCCGGAATCCGGAACCGGGCGCAGCATCGCGCCGGGCGTCCGCCGCCGTCGGCGGGGGGCCGGACGGGGCGGGGAGTCGGGAGGCTGGTGGGGCGTCACATGGGGTGGCGGCTCGGGGTGCGTCTGTGGCCGGTGCTTCCGTGCCGGGGAGTTCCGGAGGCGGCCCTACCGCGTCCGAAGCGGGGGCGAGGGGTGCCGGGCGGTCGCCGTCCGCGGCGGATGGCTGGTCGGAGACGGGGGTGGCCACACGGCCGGACTCGGTTGGCGTCGGCGAGTCCGGGGCGGCGGGCACCGAGCGACTGGGGATGGCAGTTTCGGCTCGGCCGGGGTCCGCAGGCGTGGCTGGATCGGGGATGACAGGCCCGGTCCTGCCAGGAGTGGCCGGATCGGGACCGGCGCCCGGCCCGGTTCTGCCAGGGGTGGCCGGATCGAGACCAGTGCCCGGCACGGTTCTGCCAGGGGTGGCCGGATCGAGACCAGTGCCCGGCACGGTCCTGCCAGGGGTGGCCGAATCGGAACCGGCGCCCGGCACGGTCCTGCCAAGGGTGGCCGAATCGGAACCGGCGCCCGGCACGGTCCTGCCAGAGATGACCGAATCGGAACCGGCACCCGGCACGGTCCTGCCAGGAGTGACCGAATCGGAACCGGCACCCGGCACGGTCCTGCCAGAGATGACCGGATCGAGACCGGTGGGCGCCGGCCGACTGGGGTCGCCGGCCGCCGAGCGACCCGTGACGGTCGAGCCGGAACACTCCCGCCTGGCCGGAAGCATGCGCCCCGTGTCCGTATCCGTGCGACGGCCCGCCCCGGCGGGTGATGGCGTGACCGCTGTCGGTGCCGAACGGGCGCACCCCACGGGTTGCGAACAGCTCGTGCTGCCGCGTCCCCCGGGTGGTTTCACCGGCCGTACCGGGCAGCTCGCCGCGCTGCGCCGGGCGGCGACCGGCGACGCCCCGCTGTGCCTGGTCACCGGACCGGCCGGGGTCGGCAAGACCTCCCTCGTCGTGCACTGGGCGCACCAGCAGGCGGACGCCTTCCCGGACGGCCGGCTGTTCGCGAACCTGCGCGGTTTCTCTCCGCAGGGGCCCGCCGAACCGCATCTGGTGCTCCAGGAGTTTCTGAGCGCGCTGGGGGTGCCCACGCCGCGGATACCGGAGTCGCTGGACACCGCCGCCGCGCTCTACCGCCGGTTGACCAACGACCGCCGGATGGCGGTCATCCTGGACGACGCGCGCTCCTCCGCCCAGGTCCGGCCGCTGCTGCCGGCCGGACCCGCGTGCGTCACCGTCGTCACCTCGCGCGACCGGCTGCCCGGGCTGGTGGTCTCCGAGGCCGCGCGGCCCATCGCGGTGGACGTGCTGGACGAGGGGGACTCCGCGGCGCTGCTCGGCGCGGTCATCGGCGAACGGCGGGTCGCCGCCGAACCGGTCGCCGCCCAGCGGCTGGCCCGGCTGTGCGGCGGGCTGCCGCTGGCCCTGCGGGTGGTGGCGGCCCGCCTCACCTACCGGCCGGACACCCCTCTGGAGCGGATGGCGGACGAGATGACCGACGAGCGGCGCCGGCTGGCCCTGCTCTCGGTCGAGGACCAGGGACCGGCCGCCGCCCTGGAGATGTCGGTCCGGCACATCGACCCCGGCGCGCGGCGGATGCTGCACGCGCTCGCCCACCACCCCGGAGGCCTGATCGACGGCTACGCGGCGGCGGCGCTGGCCGACGCGTCGATGGACGAGACCCTGCGGGCGCTGGACGCGCTGGCCTGCGCCCACCTCGTCACCGAAGTGCAGGACGGCCGCTGGTCGCTGCACGACCTGGTCCGCCTGTACGCCCGCCAGGCGGCGCCCCAGCGGGTCGAGGCGGAACCGTCCGCTTCCCGGCGTCCCCGGGAGCACGCCGATCCGGCCGGGCAGCGTCGGGACGGCGCCGGGCCACAACGAGACGGTGCCGCGCCGCGTCGGGACGGTGCCGGGACGCATCGGGACGATGCCGGGACACATCGGCTCGCCGACCGGCTGTCGGTGGCCGCGGCGGAAGGCGCCGGGCTGCCACCGACCGCTGCGGAGGGTGCCGAGGCGCAGGGCTCCGGGCAGGCCCCGGCCGGCAAGGGCCCGCTGCGCCGTGTCGTGGACCTGCTGCTGCGGACCGCCCTCGCCGCCACGGCGGCGGCGGAACCCGAGGGCCAGCCGTGCTGTTCCCTGCCCTCGGACACCTGGGCGCCGGGCGAACGGGAGGAGTTCGGCTCGCGGGCGGCGGCCCTGGAGTGGTACGCCGAACAGCGCGACCTGCTCGCCCGTACCGTCACCGCCGCCCGCGCCGCCGGGCTGCACGCGCAGGCGTGGCGGCTGGGCATCCTCCAGTGGCCGTGGCTGGTGCTGCGTCCGCGCGACGGGTGGGTGCCGCTGCTGTCGGACACGCTGGACTCCGTCCGCCGCGACCCGGAGGGCGCGGGCGGCGACCCCGAGTCGCGGGTGCGGGCGCTGCTCGGCTGGGTCCTCACCGAGCAGGGGGAGCTCGCCGAGGCGCTGACCCACCTGGAATTGGCGCCCACCCTGGCCACCGACCTGGTCTCCCGGGCCACGGCCCGGATCAACCTCGCGGTGGCCCACGCCGACAGCGGGAATCCGGCGCTCGCCCGTCAGGAGTGCCTGCGCGCCCACGAGCTGGCCATCCGCAGCGGACACGTCCAGACGCAGCGGCTCGCCCTCCAGCACCTGTCCCGCATCGCGCTGGACGACCACCAGCCGGTCCAGGCGCTGGACCACGCCCGGCGCGGGCTGGCCCTCGCGCACACCCCGGAGGCGACCCCCGGCCGGGTGCTGCTGCGGGTGCACGCCGGGGAGGCGCTGCTGGCCCTCGGGGACACCGCCGAGGCCGTCGCGGAGTGGGAGGACGCCGCGAACGAGGCGGAGAGGGAGGGCTTCGACGAGGGCGCCGCGCGGGCCCTGGCCCTGCTCTCCCGTACGACGGGCGCCGAGGACCACCGGCGCCGCCACGCCCTGGCCACCTCCCGGATCACCGCGAGCCGCGGTGTCACCTCGTGAGGGACAAGCAGGCCGCCGGCAGAGAGGGGACACCGCCGCTGATGACGCACCGTCAGAGCCGCCGCACCGTGACAGGAGCGCCAGGCCGGAGGTCACGCCCGGACCGGGGGCCTCTCCTCCCGGACGGGCGCGTCACACCTTGAGCGGTATCAGCGGCCAGGCCGACTCCACCGTCGCCAGCGGATCACCGGCGCGGCGCAGGTAGCGCTGGAACGAGGCGGCCTGCTCGGCCGCCGCCCGCTCCTGCAGGGCGTGCAGTTCCTGAAGCGCCGTTTCGGCCACGCGCGGATACCGCTCGCCTATGCGCCGCGCCACACCGGCCGCGGCCACCGCGTCGGCCCCGGCGTCGTGGGCCCCGTCCAGCGGCACGCCGTAATGGGCGCAGAGGGCCTGGAGGGTCCGCCGGCCCTTGCGGTAGCGGTCGACATGCTTGTCCAGCACCAGCGGGTCGATGACCGGCGCGGGGCGGCGGCCCAGCCGCTCCGCCGGCGTCGGCAGGCCGTACCTGCGGCACTCGCGGTCCAGCAGCGAGAGGTCGTACCGCGCGTTCATCACGACCAGCGGTATCCGCTCGGTCAGCGCGGCGGTCAGCGCGGCGGCGATCTCCTCGACGCCGGTCGCCGGATCCTGGCCGTGCTCGCGGGCGAACTCCGTGGTCACCCCGTGAATGGCCGCCGCCTCGGCGGGGATCGGGACGCCCGGGTCGAGCAGCCACGTCCGCCGCTCGGCCTCGCCGCCGTCCGCTTCCAGCCTTATCAGCGCGGCGGTGACGATGCGGTCGCGGTCCACGTCCGTGCCCGTCGTCTCCAAGTCGAAGCTGACCAGCAGCTCCTGATGCCAGCCCATCACGGCCTCCTTCGGTGGTGCTCCCCCGTGGAGTTCTTACTCTCCCACGCACCACTGACAATGCCCCGGCACCCGCGTTCCGCGGCGTCCCGACCGGCCGATGCGGGTGACGCACGGCACACCGGTGGCCCGTTCCCTCGTCCGGCGCGGGCAGGTGACGGAGGATGCGACGAAGCGGACGGTGCCCCACTCCCGGTCGCATCAGACCGAACTTGTCCGAATCAACACGAGCGAATGACCGAAGAACGGCAGCACTTGGTCGAGGAAAGTCCGCCGACGAGGGCCGGGTCGCTCGACCGGCCGGAACGGCCGAGCCTGCCCCACCCCACCCCCTCATCCGATCGGAAGGACCCCCGTGGGCGAGAACAAGCGACGCATGCTGGCCGGTGACTGGTACCTCCCCGACGACCCCGAGCTCCAGGCGGACACCGAACGCCGGATCGCGCTGTGCGCCGCCTACAACGCGCAGGGCGAGTCCGTGCCCGGCCCCGCCGAGCGCCGGGCGATCCTGGAGAAGCTGCTCGGGTCGGTGGGCGAGGACGTGCGGATCCGCCCGCCCTTCCACTGCGACTTCGGCTACAACATCCGCGTCGGCGCCCGGACCTTCGTCAACTTCGGCGCGGTCATGCTCGACACCGGGCCCATCACCATCGGGGCCGACGTCCAGATCGGCCCGAACGTCCAGTTGCTGACGCCGCTGCACGAGCTGGGCGCGGAGCGCCGCCGGGCCGGGTGGGAGAAGGCGGTCCCCGTGCGGATCGGCGACAACGTGTGGCTGGGCGGCGGGGTGATCGTCTGCCCCGGGGTCACCATCGGCGAGAACACCGTGGTCGGCGCCGGTTCCGTGGCCGTCAGGGACCTGCCCGCCGGCGTGCTGGCGGTCGGGAACCCGGCGCGCGTCGTACGGACCCTGGAGGAGTAGCCGGGCCGGGAGAAGAGGCGGCCGGGTCGAGGGAGAGACCGCCGGGCCCGGGTGAGAGACCGCCGGGCCCGGCGGACAGGCACCCGCACCCGGGGGACGAGGCGGCCGGCCACCCGATCCGCCACACACCGCCCCGGCGACGACGGCCGCCCCACCCCGCCCCTACGCACCGTCCCGGCAAGGAAGGCCCGGCCCCACCCCGCCTCCGCACCCCCTCACGACACCGGCCGCGAATCCGCCCACATGTGCTCGAACTCCTCGCGGTAGATCTCGAACAGCCCGTACTCGCCGTCGTCCCCGCCCGCTCCCTGGCGGACGACCTCCCGGCCGCCGCCGCGCAGCACCAGGACCGGTGACTCCATGCCCCGGCTCTTGCGCAGGTAGGTCTGGACGACGGCGACGCCGTCCGGGCCGTCGCCGTCCACCAGGTAGGCCGTGAAGCGCGGGGTCTCGTCGAAGACCTGGATCTCGAAGGCGCCGGGGTCCCGCAGCCGGGCGCGGACCCGCCGCAGGTGCAGGATGTTCATCTCGATGGACCGGCTCATCTCGCCCTTCTTGAGCCCGATCTCCCGTTCGCGGCGCCGTACGGCGCTGCTGGCGGGGTTCAGGAACAGCAGGCGGATGCGGCAGCCGGTCTCGGCGAGCCGGACCAGGCGGCGTCCGGAGTAGTTCTGGACAAGGAGGTTCAGGCCGATGCCGACGGCGTCCAGCCGGCGGGCGCCGCCGAACAGGTCCTCGGCGGGGAGCTGGCGCTGGAGGCGGACGCGGTCGGAGTGCACCCCCACCACGTCCGCGTACCGGTCGCCGACCAGGTCCTCGACGGCGTCGATGGGCAGCCGTCCCGCCGTCCGGGTGCCGATGCCGGAGCCCAGTATGTCCAGCAGGCGGGCGGAGGCGCGTTCGGCCTGGGCGAGGACGGTGGTGGACAGGGCGCGGTTGCGGGAGACGATGTTGCGCGCGACCTCCAGCTCGTCCAGGGCCAGCTCCACCTCCCGCCGGTCGTCGAAGTACGGCTCGAAGCAGGGCCAGTGCTGGACCATCAGCTCGCGGAGCTGAGGCAGGGTCAGGAAGCTGATGATGTTGTCGTCGGCCGGGTCGAGGAGGTAGCCCTTGCGGCGGCTGACCTCTCGGACGGCGACCGCCCGCTGGACCCACTCCTGACCGGTGGGACCGGCGGCGGCGATGACCCACTCGTCGCCGTGCACCGGCTCGTAGACGGGGGTCAGCACGGCGGCGACCACCGCCCGCAGCCGCTGTTCGACCAGGTTCAGCCAGATGTAGGCGCGCCCGGCGCGGCGGGCGCGGGTGCGGACCTCCGCCCAGGCCTCGGGGCCCCAGTCCAGCTCCGCCCCGATCTCCAGCGGTCGCGCCACGGGCACCGCGCCGGGCGGTGTGCCGTCGGAGCCGCCGTCCTGGCCCTCGTGACCGTCCTGCCCTTCGTCACCAGGGGGCAACTCCAGCCCGCCCGAGCTCACCCGCACACCGCCTTCCGAACCCCCGTGCCAACGATCAAGGCAGACTACTGCGGGTCCGGGAGGCGGTGCAGCAGGACGGTCCGAGTCCTCTACCAACTCCCCTTGTCAGTACTGACCATTGTGATGGGACAGCGCGGGGGGAGTGAGCGGATTCATAGCGGTGACGTCACGCGGGGAGAGCTGGAAGCCCTGCCAGTGGACCGGCATGGGCTCCTGGTCCTCGTCCCGGGCGACGTGGTGGAACCCGACGTTCACCCAGGTGATGGGGTTCTTCAGGGCCTGACCGTTGACCCATTTGTCCACACTGTTCCCCACGCCGGGTCCGCAGTTGGCCAGGTTGTTGCT
The DNA here is from genome assembly GCF_040611095.1 of Streptomyces sp. NPDC003077. NCBI lineage: Bacteria > Bacillati > Actinomycetota > Actinomycetes > Kitasatosporales > Streptomycetaceae > Streptomyces > Streptomyces sp. NPDC003077. Next base: position 208,759 of record NZ_JBEXNM010000005.1, read on the forward strand.
GGCGAACTGCTGGCAGTTGTAGTACTGGGTGAAGTAGATGTCGTGCTTGGTGAACCCGCGGCCGGTGTACTTGTCGGTGCGGCCCGGCACGATCTCGTACGAGCGCGGGTGGCCGTCCTTGTTCTTGCCGATGTCGCTCACCACCCGCCACCAGCGCATCGGGCCGGCGTCCCCGGCCAGCTCCTTGGTGACCGCCTTGCGGGTGGTCTTGGTCGTGGGGGTGCGCCCGTTGGGCTGGGTGGTGATCTTCGAGTCGTACTGTTCGACCTTGTTGGTGGAGGAACCGTCCAGACCGAAGTTCAGGCGCCAGAAGACGTTGTGGCTGTGGCTGGTGGCGTAGTCCTTGGCGCCCTTGCCGATCGGCCAGCCGCGGCCGTCGCCGGCGTCGTAGTCGCCCGGTGAGAGGGTGCCGGTCGCGCCGACCTGCGTGTTGATGGTGCCGTCGGAGGAGAACCGCCACTCGGTGATGTACTCGTACCAGCCGGTCTTGTTCACGGCGTAGACCAGCAGGTCCTTGCCCTGGCCCTGGTAGGTCGCGCCGGCCTCCCCCGGGTACTTGCCCAGCCGGTAGGCGTGGCCGCGGGCGCGGGTGGTGGCGCACAGGCCGTTGACGGTGGCGTGCGCGGGGTCCCAGGCTCCGGGCACCTTGACGGGCTTGATCGTGCCGCCGGGACACTCGGCCGGGAGCATCTCCTGCAGGCCCTGGGCGAAGCCCTGACCGGTGATGTCGTCGTACTCGTTGCCGCCGTCGTCGTAGGGGACGTGGATCTGGGCGAGCTTGGCGGTGGTGAGCACCTTGATGGGGGCGGGCTCGCCCTTGGGCTGGTAGGAGATGTCGTCCAGGACGAGTCCGGCGTTGCCCTCGTAGTGCCAGCACATCCGCCAGGTGGTGCCGCCGTCGAGGGTCTGGGTGATGCGGTAGGCGGCGCTGCAGTTCTGGACGGGCGGCGGGGCCGGGGCGGCGGGCGCGGCCTGCGCCGCGGGGCCGACCGCCAGGGCGGTGGTGCCCAGCAGCAGGGGGGCGGCGAGCGCCGCGGGGCGCCGGAGGCGGGCGCGGCGGGCGAATCTCTCACGCATGGGAAAGGCTCCTGTGAGGATGCGGGAAGCGGGCACGGCCGCCGGGGCGCGTGCTCCGCGCGGGATGGTCCGGGGCGACCGGGAGCCGGTCGCGGGGCGGCATGGCGTCGGGCCCGTCCAGCTCCCCTGCGAACGGGGGAAGGAACGGGCGGCGGGGCGGCTCGCCGTCAGGTCAGCCGGTTGACGGTGCCGGCGCTCAGGTCGATCACGAACTTCCGGGTGTCGATCCAGGGACCCCCGTCGCGGACCTTCGTGAACAGCCGGACGCAGCGATGCCGGCCGCATTCGCGCAGGTCGCCGGGTGCGGGGCCCTCCGCCAGGCCCCGGTAGACGAAACCGGTCACCGTGAGCTGGCCGGGCCCGGTGAGCGGCTTGCCCATGGCGTGCCGGTAGTCGCTCTTGACGTCCTTGCCGTGCGGTGAGGCGATCAGCAGCTCGGCCGCGCGGACGGCCTCGTTGTGGCTGGGCGGCGGCTGGACGCCGCGCTGGACGTCCGTCTTCTCGACCTCCCCGGAGCCGAGATTGACGATTTTTGTGACGAAGGTGTCGTTCTTGTAGTCGTACAGGGTGACCTGCGCCCGGCGGGGCGGGTCGGCGCGGTGCGCCTCGTCGGGGCCGAGTTCGGCCAGCTCGGTCAGCAGCCGCTCCGGGCCCCGGTCCCCCTTGACGTCCTCGCTGTTGTTCCGGAACGTACGGGGCAGCGCGAGGTCCTGCGCGCGCCGGAGTTCGTCGTCCGTGAGGGGGTCCCGGCCGGTGCCCGTCTTCCCCTGCTCCGGGGCGCGCTCGACCACACCGGGTTGGGCCCGCTGTCCCTGGGCGCCCTGCTCCCGCGCGTCCGCGCCCTGGCCCCCCTGCCCGTCCGCCCCGTTCCCGCCCGTCGAGCCGTTCCCGCCGGAGGCCGCCGCCGCGTTGCGCGGGTCCGCGGCCGAACCGGCGGCACCGGCGTCGCCGGGCAGCGTCACGGCGACCATCGCCGCGGTCGCGGCAGCCGCGATGGCCGCGCCCGCCACCACCTTGCCCAGGTGGCGGCGCACTAACTTCTGCACATTTCCCCCCTACTGCCGTATCGCTCATCAATGTCATCGGTCGTTCAGTAGGACGATCGGACATCAGTACGGGTTGCCCGCCATTTGGCGACCTTCTCGCCAAAATCCCGCACTGGCGACCGAGTTGGGGAAGTATTCCGGTTCGGCCCGCGACCGAAGGGTCATCCGACACGTCACCGAGGCAAGTCATCGGCACCATCAGCGAGGCGTCGCGGCGCCCTACGAGGAAGTGGAAGAGTCGACGCATGCAGGTCTGGCCGGGTCAGATGTATCCCCTGGGTGCCACGTACGACGGCGTGGGCACCAACTTCGCGGTCTTCTCCGAGGCCGCGGACCGTATCGAACTGTGTCTGCTGCACGACGACGGTTCGGAGACCGCCGTGGAACTCCGTGAGAACGACGCGTTCGTACGGCACGCGTACCTGCCGGGCATCATGCCCGGCCAGCGGTACGGCTTCCGGGCGCACGGCGCGTACCGGCCCGAGCAAGGGCTGCGCTGCAACTCCGCCAAGCTGCTCCTGGACCCCTACGCACGGGCGGTCAGCGGCACCATCGACTGGGACGAGGCGGTCTACGGCTACCCCTTCGGCAAACCGGACGCGCGCAACGACCGGGACTCCGCGCCGCACACCATGGCGTCCGTCGTGGTCAACCCGTACTTCGACTGGGGGGACGACCGGGCTCCCCGCACCGCGTACCACGAGACGGTCCTGTACGAGGCGCACGTCAAGGGCCTCACGATGCTCCATCCCGATCTGCCGGACGACCTGCGCGGCAGCTATGCGGCGCTGGCCCACCCCGCCGTCATCGACCACCTGACGGAGCTGGGCGTCACGGCGCTGGAGCTGATGCCCGTCCACCAGTTCGTCCACGACCACCGGCTGGTGGACGCCGGAATGGCGAACTACTGGGGCTACAACACCATCGGCTTCTTCGCCCCGCACAACGCGTACGCGTCCTGGGGCGACCGGGGGCAGCAGGTCCTGGAGTTCAAGTCGGCGGTGCGGGCGCTTCACCAGGCCGGGATCGAGGTCATCCTCGACGTGGTCTACAACCACACCGCCGAGGGCAACCACCTCGGGCCGACGCTCTCCTTCCGGGGCCTGGACAACGCCTCGTACTACCGGCTGGCCGACGACCCCCGGTACTACATGGACACCACGGGCACCGGGAACTCCCTGCTCATGCGCAGCCCGCACGTCCTCCAGCTGATCATGGACTCGCTGCGCTACTGGGTGCAGGAGATGCGCGTGGACGGGTTCCGCTTCGACCTGGCGGCCACGCTCGCCCGGCAGTTCCACGAGGTGGACCGGCTGTCGTCCTTCTTCGACCTGGTGCAGCAGGACCCGGTGGTCAGCCAGGTCAAGCTGATCGCCGAGCCGTGGGACGTCGGCGAGGGCGGCTACCAGGTGGGCAACTTCCCGCCGCTGTGGACCGAGTGGAACGGGAAGTTCCGGGACACCGTGCGCGACCTGTGGCGCGGCGAACCGCGCACGCTGGCCGAATTCGGCTCCCGGCTGACCGGCTCCTCCGACCTCTACCAGGGCGACGGCCGCCGCCCGCTGGCCTCCGTCAACTTCGTCACCTGCCACGACGGCTTCACCCTGCGCGACCTGGTCTCGTACAACGAGAAGCACAACGAGGCCAACGGCGAGGACAACCAGGACGGCGAGAGCTTCAACCGCTCCTGGAACTGCGGCGCGGAGGGGCCGACCGACGACCCCGAGGTGCGCGAGCTGCGGCTCCGGCAGATGCGCAACTTCATCGCCACGCTGATGCTGTCCCAGGGCGTGCCGATGCTCAGCCACGGCGACGAGTTCGGCCGCACCCAGCACGGCAACAACAACGCGTACTGCCAGGACACCGAGCTGTCCTGGGTGCGCTGGCCGGGCGCGGAACCGCCCGCCGGCCCGGCCGGCGAGCCGGGCCGCGCGCCGGGCGCCGCCGTGGGCGCCCGGCCCGCGGGCGCCCGGCCCGCGGGCGCGGCGGCCGAGCCGGCGGCGGGCGGGGTGGCGCAGGCCGAGGCCGAGGGAGCCGAGGAGAGGGCCGCGGACGACGAGGAGGCCCGGGAGCTGCTGGCGTTCGTCCGGCAGATGGTCTGGCTGCGGCGGGACCACCCGGTCTTCCGGCGCCGCCGCTTCTTCCACGGCCGCCCCGTCGAGGGCACCCACGACGACCTGTCGGACATCGCGTGGTTCACGCCCGAGGGCGAGGAGATGCGGCAGCGCGACTGGCAGGCGGCGCACGCCAAGTCGCTGAGCGTCTTCCTCAACGGCAACGCGATCACCGAGCCCGGGCCGCGCGGCGAGCCCATCACCGACGACTCGTTCCTGCTGATGTTCAACGCGCACGACGAGGAGAAGGAGTTCACGGTGCCGGTCAACCACGGGCGGCAGTGGCAGGCGGTGGTGGACACCGCCCGTCCGCAGTCGGTGGCGGACGGCGGCGGCGCGAAGGCGCAGGCCGGGGACCGGCTGTCGGTGATGGCCCGCAGCCTGCTGGTGTTGCAGCGGCCGGCGTAAGGGGCGGGCGAGGCGGGACCGGGGCCGCGTGGGTGCCGGGCGGGGCGGAACGCGGCCGGGGCCGGGCGGGACCGGGGCCGCGCGCCGCCGGGTGAGCTGAGGAGCGCCCGGGGCCGGGCCGGGCTCGCCCGGCCCCTTCGCCGGTCGCCCCCTCAGCTCACCGCCTGCTTCACGAGCGCGGCGATCCGCTCCTCCACCTCGGGCGTCACCTCGGTCAGGGCGAAACCAGCCGCCCACATCGTGCCCTCGTCCAGGTTCGCCTGGTCGCTGAACCCGAGCGTGGCGTAGCGCGTCTTGAACTTGGCCGCGCTCTGGAAGAAGCAGACGACCTTGCCGTCCCGCGCGTAGGCGGGCATCCCGTACCAGAGCTTCGGGGCCAGGACCGGGGCGTGGGCCTTGACGACGGCGTGGATGCGCTCGGCCATGATCCGGTCCGCGTCCGGCATGTCGGCGATCTTCGCGAGCACGTCCCGCTCCGCCTCCGCCTCCTTGTCCGCGCGCGAGCGGCGGCGCGCCGCCGTCTTTTGCTCCTGGGCGTGCTCCTTCATCGCGGCCCGCTCCTCGGCCGTGAATCCCTCGTACGCGCTGTTCTCGGTGCCGCTCATGACCGTTCTCCCCCGTGAGGATTCCGAAGTGCCTGATCTTGGAAGGGACCCTACCCGGGGGCACTGACAACGGGCCCGGCGCGCCCGTCCGTTCGAGGTCGTGCGGGTTCCGGCCGTGCCGTCGAGCGTCCGCCCGCCGGGCACGGGCGACGGGCCCGGCACGCCCCGAACGCGCGCCGGGGAGGGGCTGCCGCGGACGGCCCCGGCGGTCAGTGCCCCGATCGCCCCTCCCCCGAGGCGGCGGGCGCCGGTGAGGGCGCCGCGGCCGGCCCCGGCTCCGCCGGGCGCCCCGCGCCCCGGGCGGCCAGCGCGAGGACGAGGACCACAACGGCGGCCCCCACGGCGACCGCGAACGCGGCGGCCGGCCCGTACGCCTCGGCCAGCCGTCCCGAGGCCGCCAGCGCCAGGGCCTGGCCGCCCACGATCGCGCTGGTCAGGAAGGCCATGGACTCGGCCAGCCGGGCGGGCGGCACCACCCGTTCGGTGAGGCCGAAGATGGTGATCAGGTGGGGCGCGAAGGCCACACCCAGGACGATGACGACGAGGTAGAGCATCCCGAGGGACGCGACGAACAGCAGCGGCGCGGCCAGCGCCACCAGTCCCGCGGCGGCCACCCGCCGGCGCACCGGCAGCCCGATCCGGGCCGGCACCGCGGCCATCGCCAGCCCGGCGACGGCGCTCATGACGCCCATCGCGGCGTAGATGAGCCCGGCCTGTTCGGGCCGGCCCCACCGCTCGGTCAGGGCGGTGATCCCGGCCTGGCACGCCCCGAACATCGCCCCCTGGAGCGCCATGGAGACCCGCAGCGCGTGCACCGCCCGCGGCATCCGGGCACGGGCGCGACGGCGTGTCCGTACCGGACCGCGCCGCGTACGCGCCCCGTCCCTCCGCCCGCGCGACCGGCCCTCCCCGGTGTCCGCCCGCCCCGCCACCGCCGTCCGGTGCAGCGCGAAGGCCGTGCCGCAGCCGGCCAGCAGCGCCGCCGCCAGGAGCAGCGCCGCCGCCGGGTGGGCGACGGCGGCGGCCAGGCCCACCAGGGCGGGGCCCAGCACGAAGGACACCTCGTCCAGCGTCCCCTCCCAGGAGAGCGCCGTGGTGATCAGGCGCTCGTCCCCGCCCGCCCGGCGGGCCAGCGCGACCGTCCGGGTGCGGGCCAGCGGCCCGATCTGCGGCACACTCGCGCCCGCCAGCAGGCCGAGCAGCGCCAGCGGCGCCAGGGGGAGGCGGGCGAGGGCGGCCAGGACGAGCGCGGATACCGCCACCGCGTTGAGCCAGCAGGCGGCCAGGACGACCGGCCGCTGGCCGTGCCGGTCGGCGAGCCGTCCGATCAGCGGCCCGGCGACCGTCTGTCCGGCCGCCAGGGCGCCCCCCACCAGGCCGGCCGTGGCCAGACTGCCACTGGTCTTCGTCACCAGCAGCAAACTGCCAAGTTGGCACATGGCGGTCGGCAGCCGGCCGAAAAAGGACACGGCGGGCAGCAACGGCCCGCCCAGCGCGATCACCTTGCGGTAGGTGGCCAGTGCGGCGGTCATCATACGAACGTACTGGCGTGTGCCATGACCGTCGTACACACCGTACGTACGAACCCGCTCTTACGGACGGCGTCGCGGCTCGGAGGAAGCAACAAGCCGCCCGGCGGGTACGTCTGTTCCCATGACGGACGAATCCAGTGCGCCACCCACCGCCACCTACCGGCTCCAGCTCCAGCCGGGCCAGCCCTTCGCCGCCGCCGAGAAGGCGGTCCCGCACCTCGCCGCGCTGGGTGTCTCGCACCTCCACCTCTCCCCCGTCCTGGAGGCGGTGCCCGGATCCCTCCACGGGTACGACGTCGTCGACCACACCGCGATCCGCGCCGAACTCGGCGGCGAGGAAGGGCTGCGCGCGCTGTCCGCCACGGCCCGGGCGCACGGCCTGGGACTGGTGGTGGACATCGTGCCCAACCACATGGCGGTCCCGGCCCCGGAGTCGCTGAACGGGCCGCTGTGGGAGGTACTGCGCGACGGCCCGTCCTCCCCGTACGCCCGGTGGTTCGACATCGACTGGAACGCCGGGCACGGCGGCCGGGTCCTGCTGCCCGTCCTCGGCGGACGGCTGGGCGACGAACTCGGCAGCCTCCGCGTCGACGGGGACGTGCTGCGCTACCACGACCACGCCTTCCCCCTCCGGCCCGGCACCGGGAAGCTGCCGCTGCCCGAACTGCTGGCGGCCCAGTGGTACCGCCTGGCCTGGTGGCGGCTGGCCCGCAGCGAGCTGAACTACCGGCGCTTCTTCACCATCTCCGACCTGATCGGGCTGCGCGTGGAGGACCCGGAGGTCTTCGAGGCCACCCACGCCACGGTGCTGCGCCTGGTCCGCGAGGGCGTCGTCGACGGGCTGCGGGTGGACCACCCGGACGGGCTGGCCGACCCCGGCGGCTACCTGGCCCGGCTGCGCGCGGCCACCGGCGGGCGCTGGACGGTGGTGGAGAAGATCCTCACCGGCCGGGAACGGCTGCCCCAGGGGTGGGAGTGCGCCGGGACGACCGGATACGACGCGCTGCGGCACCTGGACGGCCTCTTCGTCTGCCCCCTGGGAGACGGCCAGCTCTTCTCCGTCTACAGGGACTTCGTGGCGCCGCTCGCCGACAGCGGCGGCGACTGGGAGGAGACGGTGCGCCGGTCCGCCTACGAAGTCGTCACCCACGACCTGGCCGCCGAGGTCGAGCGCCTGGTGCGCACGGCGGGCCGGATCGGCGATCGCCCGCCCTACCAGGGCGACCACGCGCCCTGGGCGCTGCGCACCGCGATCCGCGAACTCCTCGTCCGGCTGCCCGTCTACCGCCCCTACGCCGCCGATCCCACCCGCGCCGAGCACGACGCGGCGATGCTGGCCGGGGCGGCGGCCCGGGCACGTACGGTCTTCCGGGTGCCGGAGGAGGCGCGCGCCGTGGACCTGGTGCGGGACCTGGCGCTCGGGCTGTTCGGGGACGGGGAGGAGTGCGCCGAGTTCAGCGCGCGGTTCGCGCAGACCGCCTCCGCGCTGCGCGCCAAGTCCGTGGAGGACACCGCCTTCTACCGGTACGTGCCCCTGCTGTCGGCCTGCGAGGTCGGCGGGGACCCGGGGGCACCCGCCGTGGGCGTGGACACCTTCCACGCCTTCTGCGCCCGCCTGCACCGCGACTGGCCGCTGACCGGAACGGTCCTGTCCACCCACGACACCAAACGCAGCGCGGACGTCCGGGCCCGGATCGCCACGCTCACCGAGTGCCCGGAACGGTGGCGGGACGTCCTGATGGAGGTCACCGCGCGCACCGCCGGCGGCGAGGACGCCCGCGCGCCGGACCGGCAGGTCGCCTGGACCGCCTGGCAGACCGCCTTCGGGCTGGGACGCCCGTCCGCCGAGCGGCTGATCCCCTCGGTCCTGAAAGCCGTGCGCGAGGCGGGCCTGTACACCTCCTGGACCGAGCGGGACCCCGCCTACGAGGACGCCGTCACCGACTTCCTGCGCGCGGGCCCCTGCGGACCGGCCGCCGCCGCGCTGCGCGCGCTCGCCGACGACCTCGCCCCGTTCGTCCGCGCCAATGTCCTGGGGGCGGCGCTGCTGCACCTGACGATGCCCGGCGTCCCCGACCTCTACCAGGGCACCGAACGGGAGTACTCCGCCCTGGTCGACCCGGACAACCGCCGCCCGGTCCGCTTCCGGCCCGACCTGCTCGCCGCGCTGGACGGCGGCGCCCCGCCGCACGACCTGTCCGGCGAGAAACTGCTGATCACGGCGGCGGCGCTGCGACTGCGCCGGGCGCATCCGGAATGGTTCGGCCCGGAGGGCACGTACACCGCCCTGCACGCGGAGGGCCCGGCGGCCGGGCACTGCGTGGCGTTCGCCCGCGCGGGCCGGATGGTGACGGTGGCGACCCGGCTCTCCCTGAGGCTCGCCGACGAGGGCGGCTGGGGCGGCACGGAACTGCCACTGCCGGGGGACGGGGTGTGGCGGGATGCGCTCACGGGGCGTGAGGTACGGGGCCACACGGCGCGGTTGGAGGATCTGCTCGGGCGGTATCCGGTGGCGTTGCTGGTGGCGGCAGCATGAGTGCGCCTGGCGGGATTCCCGCCAGGCGTCCTTACCGCAGCAGCTCCACGAACTCCGCCGCCGCCCCCGTGAGTGCCACCCGCGAGAACGCGGTGATCTCACGGCGGTACGGCGGGTCGGTGGGAACGGCCGCGCAGTCCAGGCCGGTCAGCTCGTGCGAGGCCGTGAGCAGCACGCCGACCCCGGCCGCCGCCATCCGGACCGCCGTGGAGGTGTGCTGCGTACGGACCGCCGTACGGGGCGCGAAGCCCGCCCGTTCGCACGCGATGTCCAGCCACAGCCGGCCGTCGAGGACCGGCTCCAGCGCGCAGCGCACCCAGGGCCGGTCCGCCAGGTCCTTGAGGGTCACGAACGCGCGGGCGGCCAGCGGGTCGTCGCGCGGCACGACGAGCACCAGCTCCTCCTCCCTCAGAACGGTGACCGGCCCCTGCCACTCCTTGGGCGGCGGCCCGACGGCCACGTCCGCGACCCCGCGCTCCATGCGCTCGTACAGCTCCTGGTCGGTGGCGAACTCGTGGAGCACCAGGCGCACGCCCGGATGCTCCCGCCGCCAGCGCAGGCAGGCTTCGGGGAGCACCCCGATGGCGTGCGCGTGGACGGTGGCGATGTGCAGCTCGCCGCTCTCGGCGCCGGCCGCCGCCATCGCCGCGCGGCGGGCCTGCTCGGCGCTGCGCACGGCGAGTTCGGCGTGCGGGAAGTAGGCCCGGCCCATGGGCGTGAGCCGCACCCCGCGCGTCATCCGCTCCAGCAGCGGGCCGCCGACCTCCCGTTCCAGCGCCTTGATCTGGTGCGACAGCGCGGACTGCGTGACGTGCAGGACCTCGGCCGCCCGGGTGAAGGATTCCTCCTCGACCACCGCGACCAGGTACTCCATCTGCCGCAGACTCATCCGCGTCCCCCTCGGTTCCGTCGTTCGCCGCCCTGAAAGGCCCCTGGGAGGCCCCCTGAGAGGCGCGCTGAAAAGCCCCCTGAGAAGCCGCTCGGAAGCTCTTGAGCAGCCCGCTCACCAGCGCACATGCAGAGTGCTCATCACCTCCATGGAAACATTGCCTTGGACGCGTCACCGCAGGCGGGCGCAGGCTGACCGGCATGAACAGCACTCCTTTCACCGCGGTCGAAGCCCCCGTCACCCCCGCCTCCGGCACCGCTCCCGAAGAGACCGACGTCATCGTCATCGGCGGCGGCACGGGCGGGTACGGCACCGCCCTGCGCGCCGCGGCGCTCGGCCTGCGCGTGGTGCTCGCCGAACGCGACCTGGTGGGCGGCACCTGCCTGCACCGCGGCTGCGTCCCCAGCAAGGCGATGCTGCACGCCGCGGAGCTGGTGGACGGGATCGCGGAGGCGCGCGAGCGGTGGGGCGTCAAGGCCACCGTGGACGCCGTGGACTGGCCGGCCCTGGTCGCCACCCGGGGCGACATCGTCGCCCGCAACCACAAGGGCGTGGAGGGCCACCTCGCCCGCGCCGGGGTGCGGGTGGCGCGCGGCACGGCGCGGCTGACCGGGACGCGCACGGTCGTCGTCGAGGGCGAGGGCGGCGGGGCGTTCACGGCCCGGCGCGGGATCGTGCTGGCCACCGGTTCGCGGCCCCGGCTGCTGCCGGGCCTGGTGCCGGACGGCCGGCGGGTGGTCACCAGTGACGACGCGCTCTTCGCGCCCGGACTGCCGGAGTCCGTACTGGTCCTGGGCGGTGGCGCCATCGGCGTCGAGTACGCCTCCTTCCACCGCTCCATGGGCGCCGAGGTCACCATCGTCGAGGCCGCGGACCGGCTGCTGCCCCTGGAGGACGAGGACGTCAGCCGCCACCTGACGCGCGGTCTGAAGAAGCGCGGCATCCAAGTGCGGACGGGGTCCCTGCTGACCGATACGAAACTGCCAACCAACGGCGTTCGGGCCACCGTCCGCACACCCAAGGGCGACGAGGTCGTGCTGACCGCCGAACGACTGCTGGTGGCCGTCGGGCGGACGCCGGTCACGGACGGGCTGGGCCTGGAGGCGGCCGGGCTCTCGACGGACGAGCGGGGCTTCGTGCCGCCCGCCGACTGGTCGCGGCTGGAGACCGCCGTACCCGGCATCCACGTGGTGGGCGACCTGCTCCCGCCGCCGTCGCTGGGGCTGGCGCACGCCTCGTTCGCCGAGGGGCTGCTGGTCGCCGAGACGCTGGCGGGCATCCCGTCCCGCCCGGTGGACTACGCCGCCGTGCCCCGCGTGACGTACTCCAGCCCGCAGACCGCCTCCGTCGGGCTCACGGAGGCCGAGGCGCGGGCGCGGGGCATCGAGGTGAAGGTCAACTCCATGCCGCTGACGGCCGTGGCCAAGGGCATGGTGCACGGGCAGGGCGGCATCGTGAAGGTCGTCGCGGCGGCGGACGGGGCGGGCGGCGAGGCCACCGGCGCGGTGCTGGGCGTCCACCTGGTGGGACCGCACGTCTCCGAGATGATCGCGGAGAGCCAGCTCATCGTGGCCTGGGACGCCGAGCCCAGCGACGTGGCCCAGCACGTCCACGCGCACCCGACGCTCTCGGAGGCGGTCGGCGAGACGTTCCTGACGCTGGCGGGGCGGGGGCTGCATCAGCACTGAGGGCGGTCAACGGGAGGCCGGGCGGGCGGGACGCGCGGGACGGTGAGGACCACCGCGGTCCCGGCCGCGTCCGGTGCTCGACCTCGAAGCGCCCGGGGCGACGGCCCCGACCGGCCCGACCGACACGCCCGGCCCGCGGCCCGCGCAGCGCTCGGCCCGACCGATCCGTCCGGCTCGCCCCATCCGCGCCCGGCCCGCCCGGCCCTCATCCGGTCCCCTGACGCGGAAATTCGCTTGCACGGTCGGCGTACGCACCTGGCAGCATGGGCCCGTACGGCGCGTACGCCCGTACGGATGGCGACACGCCCGCGCGCATTCAGACAGTCCCCGTACGCGATCCCCCCCATTCCAGCCAGGCAGGAGCAGACATGCGGCGATTCCTCGGAACCCTCCAGCGCCCTTACCGGACGACGATTTCCGAGGTCCCGACCCGCCATGCACTCCACCACCCGGCCCACCTCTGGGCCCGCCCTTAGCCCTGCCGCCCCGCGGACCGACCGCGGACCCCGCCGACCGTCGCCCGTCCCCGTACGGCGCACGGTCAGCATCGGCATCCTCGCCCACGTGGACGCCGGCAAGACCAGCCTGACCGAGCGGCTGCTGTACGACACCGGCGCCATCGCCCGCCTGGGCAGCGTGGACGGCGGCGACACCCGCACGGACACCGGCGCCATCGAGCGGCAGCGCGGGATCACCATCCGTTCGGCCGTCGTGTCCTTCACCGTCGGCGACGTGCGGGTGAACCTGATCGACACCCCGGGCCACGGCGACTTCATCGCCGAGGTCGAACGCGCCCTCGGGGTCCTGGACGGCGCGGTCCTGCTGCTGTCCGCCGTCGAAGGCGTGCAGGCGCGCACCCGGGTGCTGATGAAGACGCTGCGCCGGCTGCGGCTGCCGACGCTGTTCTTCGTCAACAAGATCGACCGGTCCGGCGCCCGCGGCGACGACCTGCTCGCCGACATCCGCCGCACCCTCGCGCCCGCCGTCCTGCCCCTGACGGCCGTACGCGACGCGGGCACGCCGGCCGCCCGCGCGGTCCCCCTGGATCTGGCGGACCGGGACGTGCGGGAGCGGGCCACCGAGATCCTCGCGGAGGCGGACGAGACGATCCTCGCCCGTGCCGTCGACGGCCCGCCGCCCACGCCCGACGACCTGCGGCGGGCGCTCGCCGCCCGCACCGCCGACGGCAGCCTGCACCCGCTCTGGTTCGGTTCCGCCCTCACCGGCGAGGGCGTGGCCGCGCTCGTCGAGGGGATGACCCGGCTGATCCCGTCACCGCCCCCGGGCGCGGACGGTGCCGGGGCCGCTGCCGGGCCGCGCGGCACGGTGTTCGCCGTGGAGCACGGCCCCCAGGGGGACAAGCGCGCCTACCTGCGCCTGTACGAGGGCGAGCTGGCGCCCCGCCGGCAGATCGTCCTGGCCCGCCGTGAACCGGACGGGGCGACGTCCCGTCTGGAGGGCCGGATCTCCGCGCTGGAGGTGGTGGGACGGCCGGCGAACGACCGCGGCCCGCTGATGGCGGGCGACATCGCCGTCGTCCGCGGCCTCCCCGGCATCCGCGTCGGCGACCACCTGGGCGAGGCCCCGCCCGCCTCCCCCGACGCGCTGTTCTCCCGCCCGACGCTGGAGACCGTCGTACGCCCCCGGGACCCGGCGGCGGCCGGCGCCCTGCACGCCGCCCTGCGGGCCATGGCCGAGCGGGACCCGCTGCTGCACGCCCGTCCCGCACCCGGCGGCGCCACGTCGGTGCTCCTGTACGGGGAGGTGCAGAAGGAGGTCATCGCGGCGACGCTCGCCGCGGACCACGGCATCGAGGCCGAGTTCGCGCCGAGCCGCGTCGTGTGCGTCGAACGGCCGGTGGGCACCGGCGAGGCGTACGAGGAGATCGCCCGGCACGACCACGTCGGCTTCTGGGCCACCGTCGGCCTGCGCGTCGAGCCGGGGCCGAGGGGGTCGGGCGTGACCTTCGGTTACGAGACCGAACTCGGGGCGCTCCCGCACGGATTCCACCAGGCCATCGAGGACACCGTGCGCCGGACGCTGCTGGACGGACCGCGGGGCTGGGCGGTGACGGACTGCCGCGTCACCCTCACCCGCTCCGGCTACGCCAGCCCCGTCAGCACCGGGACCGACTTCCGGGGCGTGACCCCGGTCGTCCTGCGGCGGGCCCTCCAACAGGCGGGGACCCGGGTCTACGAGCCGTACCACGTCTTCGAGGCGGAGGTCCCGCTCGACGCCATGGCCCCGGTGGCCGGACAGTTGGCCGCCCTCGGGGCGGAGCTGCGGGAGACGACGGGCGGGCGCACCTCCTGGCTCCTCACCGGCACCCTCGCCGCCCGCCATGTCGCGACGGCCGAGCAGCGGCTGCCCGGGCTGACCCGCGGCGAGGGCGTGTGGATGTCCCACCCGGCCGGCCCGGCGGGCGACCGACCGCTGCGGGAGTGGGTGTAGCGGGTCTCAGGGTGCCTCACGTGCCGCCCTACCGGTCCCCGGACACGGGCCGCCCTCCTCCGGGGACCGGTAGGACGACAGGCTCACCGATGGGTCAGGCGGTAATCCACGTGCCCGAAGGTGACCTGGTCACCGGGCCGGACGATGACCTCGCCCACCACCCGCCGCCCGTTGAGGCAGGTGCCGTTCGTGGAGCCGAGGTCGCGCAGCACCCAGCCGTCGTCCGTGGCGCGCAGTTCGGCGTGCAGCCGGGACACCGTCTCGTGGTTGAGCCGCAGCCCCGCGCCGGGCGCCCGCCCTATCAGCAACGGCACCGGTCCCGGCGCGGGCAGCAGCAGCTTGGGCAGCCGCTCCGCGTGCCAGGCCCCGCGGATCTTGAGAGTGAACGCCGAGAGCTTGCCCACCGCCCGCAGCACCGCGGCCTGGACCTTGCCGCGCGACGCCAGGTCCTCCGTCGCGGCGAGGAGCTCGGAGCGGTGCCGCGCGGACAGGACGAGTTCCAGCCGTCGCATGAAGGTGTCCTGGGACAGCCGTCCCTGGGCCACGCCCTCGCGCAGCAGTTCCAGGGCTCGTTCCCGGTCGGCTTCCGAGGGGCGCGCCGGCAGCGCCGGGAACTCAAGGGAGGTCATGCACCGGATTGTCCGGCGCCGCTGTTCCGCTGTCCAGCCGCGATGCCTGTGACCGGCGGGAACGTGGCTGTGGCGGGGGCGGCGGCAGTCCTGACGGCGTGGCAGGACCAGCGCGTTGGCCGGCACCTTGGCAGCCACATCGCAAGCATGCTGCCACGGTGGGGGTGTCAACGTTCCCGACGGGGCATCAGGAAGCACCGTGGCTGACACGTTGGCAGCCACACCGCAAGCATCCCGCCACAGCGAGGATGGCAGCATCCCTGATGGCGCACCACGACCTGCCATGACTGACGCCTTGGCAGCCACACCGCAAGCATCCTGCCACGGTGGGGATGACAACAGCCTTGACGGTGAGGCAGGACAGCAACGCGGCCGACGCCCTGTCAGCCACACCGCAAGTGTCCTGCCACAGCGGGGCGCCAATACTCCCGATGGACCGCCAGGGCGCAGCACCGTGACTGACACGTTGGCAGCCACACCGCAAGCACCCTGCCACAGCGGAGCGCCAACACTCCCGACGGACCGCCAGGGCAGCACCGTCACTGACACGCTGGCAGCCACATCGCAAGCATCCCGCCACCCGCCCCACCGGACGGCCCAATGATGGCGGTATCCGTCGAGCCGGGCTGTCCCCCGGCGCGGGAGCGTGCTTTCTTCGTTGAACCCACGGACAACCCGACTCGGGCGAGCCGATACAGACGAGCCGATACAGACAAACCGGCCCCAGGGGAGCCGGCGCAGACAGGCGAGTGAGCGATCAAGGAGGACCGTGCCGTGTTCTTCGAGGTGTGGGCGCCGGACGCCGAACGGGTCGCGCTGTGGTGGCGGCGCCACGGCCAGGAGGGCGCGGCGGGCACGACCGTTCCCATGGAGCCCGATCCGCGTCGCCCGGGGTGGTGGCGGGGCGAGGCCCCGGCCGGCCACCACGACCGCTACGCCTTCCGGCTGGACGACGGCCCGCCGCTCCCCGACCCGCGCGCGGCCCGCCTCCCGGAGGGGCCCGACGGCCCGGGCGCGGTCGTCGAACACGACCGCTTCACCTGGCGGCACCGGTGGACCGGCCGCCCGCTGCCCGGCGCCGTCCTGTACGAGCTGCACATCGGCACGTTCACGCCGGACGGCACCTTCGACGCCGCCGCCGCGCGCCTGCCCCACCTCGCCGACCTGGGGATCACCCACGTCTCCCTAATGCCGGTGTGTCCCTTCCCCGGGGTGCACGGCTGGGGGTACGACGGGGTCGCCCCCTGGGCGGTGCACGAGCCGTACGGCGGGCCGGAGGGGCTCAAGCGGTTCGTGGACGCGGCGCACGGCCACGGGCTGGGCGTCGTCCTGGACGTCGTCCACAACCACCTCGGCCCGTCTGGCAACCACCTGCCCGCCTACGGGCCGTACTTCACCGAGACGCACCACACCCCCTGGGGCGCCGCGGTCAACCTGGACGCGCCCGGCTCCGACGAGGTCCGCGCCTACCTCGTCGGCAGCACGCTCGCCTGGCTGCGGGACTACCGGATCGACGGCCTGCGGCTGGACGCCGTGCACGCGCTGCACGACACCCGCGCCCGCCACTTCCTGGCGGACCTCTCGTACGAGGTGGACGCGCTCGCCGCCCATCTGGGACGGCCCCTCTTCCTGATCGCCGAGTCCGACCTCAACGACCCCCGCACCACCGCGCCCCGCGCCCACCACGGCCACGGCGTGCACGCCCAGTGGAACGACGACTTCCACCACGCCCTGCACACCGCCCTCACCGGCGAGTCCCAGGGGTACTACGCCGACTTCGCGCGCGCCCCGATGGCCGCCCTCGCCAAGACGCTGCGCGGCGGCTTCTTCCACGACGGCACGTACTCCAGCTTCCGCGGCCGGTCCCACGGCCGCCCGCTGGACCCGCGCACCGTGCCCGCCCACCGGCTGCTCGCCTACGCCCAGACCCACGACCAGATCGGCAACCGCGCCCTGGGCGACCGGCTCGCCGCGCACCTGTCCCCCGGCCTGCTCGCCTGCGCCGCCGCGCTCGTCCTGTGCGCCCCGTACACGCCAATGCTGTTCATGGGCGAGGAGTGGGCCGCGGGCACGCCCTGGCAGTACTTCACCGACCACCCCGATCCGGAGTTGGGCGAGGCGGTGCGCACCGGCCGGCGCCGCGAGTTCGCCGCCCACGGGTGGCGGGCGGAGGACATCCCCGACCCGCAGGATCCGGCCACCTGGGAACGTTCCTGCCTGGACTGGTCCGAACCGGCCCGCGCCCCCCACGCCGCCCTGCTCGCCTGGTACCGCACGCTCATCGCCCTGCGTCGCACGCTCCCCGCGCTCACCGACCCGGACCTGTCCCGCGTCGCGGTCACCTACGACGAGGGCGCCCGCCATCTGTGCCTGCGCCGCGGCCCCGTACGGCTGGCGGTCAACCTCCATCGGGACCGCGCGGCGCGACTCCCCCTCGTGTCCGGATCGGCGCGCCTTCTGGCGGCCTGGCCGCCTTCCGACGGGGACGGGCCGGTCGTGACCCCAGGGGGTACGGTCCGGCTGCCGCCGGAGTCTGTCGCCGTCCTGGTCACGGAGGACGAGAACGCGGAGCACGCGGACGAGAACGCGGAGCACGGGAACACGGAGGACGGGAACCGGCCCGACGGCCCTGGCCCGGCGCGCGCTTGAAAGGGCACAGCGGCATGAGGACGCCCCGCCCGGAAGCGAATGTCCCGGGCGGGGCGTCCACCGTCGTCCCGCGTCACCGCCGCCTCGCGCATCCCGACCTGACGGGACTCCGGACTTCCCCGTGCCCTACTTCCGGAACTCCGGAACGAAGGTCTCGCAGAACACCTTCAGGTCGTCCGGCTTGCGGCTGGTGATCAGCGTGTTCGGGCCGTTCTTGTCGACCTTGACCTGTTCGTCGACCCATGTCGCGCCCGCGTTGCGCAGGTCCGTCTGCAGGCTCGGCCAGGAGGTCATCGTCCGTCCGCGCACCACGTCCGCCTCGATCAGCGTCCACGGCGCGTGACAGATCGCCGCCACCGGCTTGCCCGCCGAGAAGAAGCCCTTCGCGAAGGCGACCGCCTTGGGGTTCAGGCGCAGCGCGTCAGGGTTGGCCACGCCGCCCGGGAGCACCAGCCCGTCGAACTCGTCCACCGACGCCTGCTCCACGGTCTGGTCCACCGGGAAGGTGTCGGCCTTGTCGAGGTGGTTGAAGGCCTGTACGCGGCCGGAGTCGGTGGAGATCAGCTTCGGCGAGCCGCCGGCGTCGATCACCGCCTGCCAGGGCTCGGTCAGCTCGACCTGCTCGATGCCTTCCATCGCCACGAGAAACGCCACCTGCATACCGCTCACGTCCTTCCGTTACGTCTCGTTGCGTCGTGTTCCGTTTCGCTACGTTGCGTTTCGGTCCGGTGTCGCCGATTCCCCTTTCCCCGCGCCCGGGGCCGGTCGTCCCGGTGGGCCGGTGGGACCGGTGGGCCGGTGGGACCGGTGGGCCGGTCGACCCTGGGAGCCGATGGGGACGAGCACCACGTGCCCACGGGCTCCCCCGGCACCCCTACGGGTTCCCGCCCACCGGCTTCCCATTTCGGAGAAACGTTCGGTTTTTCTCGCGCCTCAGCAACCGGTGCCCCGTCCACCGACGCCCCAAAACACCCGGACGCCCCAAATCCCACGCCATGTGACGACGCCCCTCCGCGATGGGCCGGCATTCTCCCCACCGTCCACCCTCCGTCCACCTCATGGACACTGTGTCCATGCCCCTGCGAATCGCCGACCTCCTCGCCCGCCCCGGCCTCCACCTCGCGGCGGCCTACGAGTTTCCGGCCGGGCTGCTGGACCGCACCATCCAGGCCGCGGCCGTGTCGGACCTGCCGCGGCCCGGCAAGTGGCTCCAGGGCGGCGAGCTCCTGATGACCACCGGCCTCC
Source organism: Streptomyces sp. NPDC003077 (assembly GCF_040611095.1). Classification (NCBI taxonomy): domain Bacteria; kingdom Bacillati; phylum Actinomycetota; class Actinomycetes; order Kitasatosporales; family Streptomycetaceae; genus Streptomyces; species Streptomyces sp. NPDC003077. Next base: position 227,628 of record NZ_JBEXNM010000005.1, read on the forward strand.
TGCTGCCCATGGAGCCCGCGGCCTGCCGGGCGTACGTGCGCGATGTCGCCGAGGGCGGCGCCGTCTGCCTCGCCCTCGGGCTCGGGCAGGGGCTGCCCTGCCAGGACGCGCCGCGGCCGCTGGTCGAGGCGGCGCGCGCGGCGGGGCTGCCGCTCCTCACGGTGCCGGACGGGGTGCCCTTCATCGCCGTCACCAAGGCGGTCTTCGACGCGCGGGCCGACGAGCAGCGCGCGGCGCTGCACCGCGCCTTCGCCACCCAGCGGCGGCTGACGGCCGCCGCGGCGGACGGTGGGCTGCGGCCCACGCTGGCGGAGTGGACGGCCGCCACCGGCGTCGGCGCCACCGTCCTCGATCCGCTCGGCCGCCTGCTCGCCACCGGAGACGGGAACGGGAACGGAGACGGGGACAGGGACGAGGACGCCCCACCCGCCGCGGCCCGCGACCTCATCGAACGGGTGGCCGCCCACGGACTGCGCGGCAGCGCGTCCGGAACGGCCGGCGGCCGGTACCTGGAGGTCCAGCCGCTGGGCGCCCGGCGGCTGCGCGGCCTGCTGCTGCTCACCGGGCGCCCGGACGCGGCGGCCCGGCCCGTCGTACCGGGCCTGGTCTCGCTCCTCTCCCTGGAGCTGGAACGCCGCCATCTGATGGACGAACCCGAGCGCCGCCGCCGCTCCGCCCTCGTCTCCGACCTCCTCACGGCCGACTCCCCCGAACACTGCCAGCACATCCTGACCTCGGCCGGACTGTCGGCAGAGCGGGTGCGGGCGGTGGTCGTGGAGGTGGCGGGGGACCGGACGGAGCGGGCGCCGAAGCCGGAAAGGCCCGACGCCGGACCGGAACGCGACCGCCCCGGCGACCGCCCCGGCACCGGCCGCGGCACGGAAGCCGCTGCCCACGAGACCGCCGCCGACCTGGCGCTCGCGCTCCCCGGCGGGCTGGTGCGGGTGGCGGACGGCCGGGTGGAGGCCGTGGTGGGCGAAGGGCTGGACGTCCGGGAGATCCTCGGCCGCTTCGCCCCGGGGTGCCCGGCGGGCATCGGGCCGCTCACCGCCCCCGAGACCGTACGGGTCTCGCTGCGCCAGGCCGCCGGACTGCTCGCCGTCAGCCGGACCCGCGGCGAGCCGGTGGAGGCCCGGCAGAGCCACTCCGGCCGCCTGCTGCTGGACCTGGGCGACCGCCGCACCCTGCACGGCTACGCCGACGCGGTACTGGGCCCGCTGGACCTCGCCGACCACGGCGAGGACCTGGTGACAACCCTGGCGGTATGGCTGGAGACCGGCGGCTCCTGGGACACCACCAGCCGCCGCCTCGCCGTCCACCGCCACACCGTCCGCAACCGCCTGGACAAGGCGATGGCCCTCACCGGCCGCCGCCTGGACGACCCCGACGACCGCTTCGACCTGTGGCTGGCGACCCGCATCCGTGGAGGCGGGGACACTGGAGGTGCGTGAAGGCAGCCCGGTTCCGGCCCACGCCCCGGCGGTCCCGCCGCTTGCTCGTCTATACGGACACGACATGCACGTCGGGCGGGTTCAGGACATCGAGGTACGCCTGAAGATCGCTGGGGTCACTGGTGAAAATTATGGCGCCATCGTGTTTGGCCGCCGCGAACGCCACCCAGGCAGCCACCGCGTCCGGCCTCTTCTTGCCCTCCAGGCTCACCGCCCCCAAGGCCGTACCCACTCGTCGCCAGTCGGCGAGATCCGGCCCTGTGGCGCAGGTGAGGCACTCAGGCACACCCGCCCCCGTCTCCCGCATCGGGCGCGGACCGCTCCGCGCCTGCGGAACGCAGCAGTCCCTCAGGATTCCGGCCAGGGCGTGGACCACCGACGGACGGGGACGCCCGACCCGCGCGAGCACCGGGCCCAAGACGAGGGCCCGGTGCGGATGCGCACGGAGGTCCTTGTGAATGCGCACCGCCTTCGGTTTCCTGTCGGCAGGTGCGAGGAGCATGCCACGGTCGTACACAGGGACGCGTGCGCTCACGCCACCTGCCCTTCGGACATACTGGTGCGGTCGGTCCCGTAGGCGAGTGCCGGGGCGGCTTCCACCTCCCGCAGCTCCTGTTCCGTCAGGGCCTCGGGCTCTTCCTCAGGCTCCGCGGGCAAGGCCGCGGCCCCGCCTCGGCCGCCGCGATCAGCGCGTCCACACCGGCGAACCGCGCCTCTATGGCCTCCGTCTCCGCCATCTGCCGAACGGCGGCGTGGACCAGGTGCGCCGACACGTCCATACCGCACCGCTCGGCGTGCTGCCTGATCCGCTCGGCCCGCTCCTGATCGAGGCTGATACTCATCCTGGCCTTGGCCATGGCGACAGCGTATGACGCGCAATACGCCGCCACCCGGCTCAGGCCGAGGCCCGCGCCCTCACTCCTCGTCCGGACTGAGCCGCAACGAGATCGAGTTGATGCAGTACCGCTGATCGGTCGGCGTCGGGTAGCCCTCGCCCTCGAAGACGTGGCCCAGGTGGGAGCCGCAGCGGGCGCAGCGGACCTCGACGCGGACCATGCCGTGGCTGCGGTCCTCCAGGAGCTCGACGGCGTCGGAGTCCTTCGGGTCGTAGAAGGAGGGCCAGCCGCAGTGGCTCTCGAACTTGGTGTCGGAGCGGAACAGCTCCGCACCGCAGGCACGGCAGGAGTACACGCCGGCGGTCTTGGTGTCGGTGTACTCGCCGACGAAGGGGCGCTCGGTGCCGCCCTCCCGCAGGACGTGGTACTCCTGCGGGCTCAGCTCGGCGCGCCACTGCTCGTCGGGCTTGTCGATCTCGTACGGCTTGTCGTTCGGCATCTGCCGTCTCCCCTCAGCTCTCCAGGTGGGCCAGGATGGCCGGACCGAGGTCGGTCACGTCTCCCGCGCCCATGGTGAGAACGAGATCGGTGGGCCGGGCCATTCCGGCGACGATCTCCGGGACCGCGGCCTGGTCGTGCGCGGCGGTCACCTCGGCGCCCGCCTCCCGGGCCGCGTCGATGATCAACTGGCTGGTGACGCCGGGGATCGGGTCCTCACGCGCCGGGTAGATGTCCAGGACCACGCAGGCGTCGGCGAGCGCGAGCGCGGCGCCCATCTCCTTGCCCAGTTCCTGGGTGCGGGAGAAGAGGTGCGGCTGGAAGACGACCAGGATGCGGGAGTCGGCGGCGGCGCCGCGGATGGCCTCCAGGTCGGCGGTCATCTCCGTCGGGTGGTGCGCGTAGGAGTCGATGACCTGCACGCCGGCCGCCTCGCCCTTGAGCTGGAGGCGGCGCTTGACCCCGGTGTACGTGCCGAGCGCGGTGGCCAGCTCGTCCGCCGGCAGCCCCATGGCCACCCCGGCGGCGAGCGCGGCGACGGCGTTGTGCGCGTAGTGGCGGCCGGGCACCGAGACGGTGAAGGCGAGCGACTGGCCGTCGCGGAGAGTGACGGTGACCTCGCTGGTCAGGCCGCGCGGGGTGACCTTCTCGATGCGCACGTCGGCCTCCGGCGACTCGCCGTAGGTGACGATGTCGAGGCCGGACCGGCCGGCGACCCGGGAGGTCAGCTCGCGGGCGCCCTCCTGGTCGGCGGCGATCACCAGCGTGCCGCCGGGCCGCACCCGCCCGACGAAGGTCTCGAACGACTCGTGGATCTCCTCCATCGAGGCGTAATTCGCGTGGTGGTCCAGCTCCACGTTGAGGACGATGGCGACCTCGGGCGCGTACTTGTGGAAGCTGCGGTCGCTCTCGTCGGCCTCGGCGACGAAGATCTCCCCCGTGCCGTGCTCGGCGTTGGAGCCGGGCTCGTCCAGGTCCCCGCCGATCGCGTACGAGGGCGCGAGGCCCAGCGAGCGCAGGGAGACGGCCAGCATGGAGGTGGTGGTCGTCTTGCCGTGGGTACCGGCCACCGCGATCGGGCGCAGCCCGTCCATCAGGGACGCGAGCGCGTCGGAGCGGTGCACGACGGGGATGCCGCGCTCCCGGGCGGCGGCCAGCTCCGGGTTGTCGGCGCGGATCGCGGAGGAGACGACGACGCTGGTGGCGTCGGCGGCCAGGTGGGCGGCGTCGTGGCCGATGTGGACGGTCGCGCCGAGGTCGCGCAGCGCCCGCGCGGTCGCGGACTCCTTGGCGTCGCTGCCCGCCACCCGGGCGCCGCGCCGGGCCAGGATCTTGGCGATACCCGACATGCCGGCTCCGCCGATGCCGATGAAGTGCGGCCGGTCCATCGAGGCTGGGATGGCGGGTGCCATGCGTGGGTCTCCCTGATCGTCGCTGCGGTCGTGCGGTGCTGCCGGGCGGTGCGGTGGCGCGGTGCCGACCGCGGTGTCGCGGGGCGCTCCGCGCCGGGCGCCGGGGATGATTCTCGCACTTGCGGTGGAGGGGGGTGGCGGGGGTGCTGGGGCGGTCAGCGGTCCGGGGTCCCGCGTGGCGGGAAAAGCGCCGCGCACCGCCCCGGCACGCGGTCCTCGCCGAGGCCGAGTTCGTCCTCCACCTCCAGTTCGACGGCGGCGTGCCGGCGGACGGGGTCGGGCCAGGGCGGCGCCGTCATGGCGCGGAGGCGGTCGTGTGCTTGCGCCGTACCGATCTCGCCCAGGGAGAAGACGACCTTCTGGCGCAGCCGGTACGCGGGGGCGTCCGCCCGCACCGAGCGTTCGGCGGTCCGGAAGAGGCAGGGAACGGCGTCCGCCGCTCGGATCTCACCCAGGATCTCGACGAGGTCCTCGTCATTGGGCCCGGGGATGTCCGCGTCGAGAATGTCCCGAAGTGTTGCGCCGAGACCCGGTGCTCGCAGCGGGGCGGCCAGGTTGGCGAGCCTGTCCGCCCTGCGCCGATCGCTGGCATGAGCCGCTTCACGGATCCAGGCGGCCAGGGGTTGCGTCGTGCCGGGGTGCGCGGTCGCGATGGACCGGGCGTGCCGTTGCGTGACGCGTCCCGTCACGAGGGAATCGATCAGGTCGGCCAGTGAGCCGCTGCCTTTCGGGATGGTGGGTCACCGGTCGTCCGTCCTTTTCTCTTTCTCTTTCCCCTCGGGCGGCTTTCCGTATTTCCCGGTCCGTGTTTTCCGGCGCGCGTTTTGCGGTCCGCGTTTTCCGGTTCGCCGTCTTGTTCACGGCCCGTCGTCTTGTTCTCGGTTCGCCGTCTTGTTCCCGGTCCGCCGTCTTGTTCCCGGCCGTCGCCCGCCGGACGTTCTCACCGCCGGATCAGCCCCCGGGCCGTGGCGGCGGCGACCGCGGACGTGCGGGAGTCGACGCCGAGCTTGGCGTAGATGTGGACGAGGTGGGATTTGACGGTGGCCTGGCTCAGAAAGAGGTGCTTGCTGATCTGGGCGTTGGACAGGCCGTCCGCGACGAGCTGGAGCACCTCGGTCTCCCGGCGGGAGAGCGCGGCGGCGGGTGAACGCAGCCGGTCCATCAGGCGCAGTGCGATCGTGGGGGCCAGCGCGGACTTGCCCGCGGCGGCGGTCCGCACGGCCGCCGCCAGTTCCTCCGGGGGCGCGTCCTTCAGGAGGTAGCCGGTGGCGCCGGCCTCGATGGCGGCGAGGATGTCGGCGTCCGTGTCGTACGTGGTCAGGACGAGGACGCGCGGACCGCCGTCCCGGGCGGTGATCGCGGCGGTGGCCTGCGAGCCGAGCATCCGGCCGCCGAACTGGAGGTCCATGAGGACGACATCGATGCCCAGGCCGGGTTGGGCGGCGAGGTCCACGGCCTGTTCTGCGGTGGGGACGTCGGCGACGACCTCGAAGTCGGGTTCGGTCTCCAGCAGGGCGCGCAGCCCTGCTCGTACGACGGGGTGGTCGTCGGCGAGGAGGAGCCTGATGGGGCAGGGGGTCTGTGTGTCCGTCTGTGGCGCGGTGGCCGAACCCGTCGCGTGAGCCAGATTGGCTGCATCGTTGCGCCCGATGGCGCGAGGAGCCCGGCCGCCCGTCTGACGCACGGTGGCCGAACCCGTCGCGTGAGCCAGATTGGCTGTTCCGTTGCGCCCAATGGCGCGAGGAGCCCGGCCGCCCGCCGACCGCACGGCAGCCGAGCGCATCACATGAGCCAGATTGGCTGCATCGTTGCGCCCAATGGGACAGGAAGACTGGCCGCCCGCCAACCGCACGGCAGCCGGACCCACCGCATGGGCCAGGCTGGCTGTTTCGTTGCGGTCGGGGCCGGATGTGGTGCTCTCGTTGCTCATGTGCGGGACTGCTCCGCTGGGTCGGAGACGCCGGGGGCGTCAGGAGGGTCAGGCGGCGGTGGGCTCGTGGCGGGATCCGTCGGGCACGGGAGGGTGACGGCCACGGCCGTGCCCTCGCCCGGGGCCGACTCGACCACGAAGGTGCCGTGCAGCGCTCGCGCGCGGGCGCGCATCGCGGCGAGGCCGAAACCGCCGCCGTCGGGGCCGGAGCCCGGGGCCGCCGCCCGCGCCGGATCGAAGCCCGCTCCGTCGTCCACGACGTCGAGGGCGACCTCGGTGTCCATGTAACTGAGCGTCAGCTCGACGCGCCCGGCCCCGGCGTGCCGGACGGTGTTGGCGAGCGCGGACTGCGCGATGCGCAGCAGGGCGACCTCGTGCGGGGTGGGAAGCTCCGCCGGTTCCCCCGAGACGTGGCAGTGCACGGCCAGCCCGGAAGTGCGGGCGGTGGTGGCGCACAGCCTCTCCAGGGCGGCGGGCAGCGACCCGGCCTCCAGATCGGGCGGGCTCAGCGCGCGGACGAACCGGCGGGCCTCGGCGAGGTTGTCCACGGCGGCCTGCCGGGCCTGCCGCACGTGGCCGAGCGCCGCGTCGGGCCGCTCGTCGAGCTCCCGTTCGGCGGCCCGGAGCAGGAGCTGGATGCTGGACAGCCCTTGGGCGAGGGTGTCGTGGATCTCGCGGGCCAGCCGTTCGCGCTCGGCGAGCACACCGGCGGCGCGTTCGGCGGCGGCCAGTTCGGTGCGGGCCGCCGTCAGTTCCTCGATGAGGCGGCGGCGCTGCTCGCTCTCCCGGTACAGGGCCTGGTACCCGAGGACGACGGCGACCGCCACCGCGGCCCCGAGCACCGGCCCGACGACCGTGCCCGCCGACAGGGCGCCGGAGTGCCGGCCGAACCCGGCGACCGCCACCGCCGTCGTCGCCCCGACGGCGGCCAGCCCCCACCGCAGCGGCAGCAGGTGGAGCTGGACGAAGAACAGCGGGAAGGCCAGCCAGACGCCGTCCCGCGTGCAGAGCAGCAGGACCGCCCAGACCGCCATGACCGCGGACAGCCACACGGTCGCGGCGGTGGTGGACGTACGGACCCGGGGCAGCGCGGGCCCGGCGGCGTACACGGCGAGCAGCAGCACGGCGGTGGCGATCACGGCGGGCGCGTTCGCGGCGTGCTCGGTCCCGGCCCGTACGGCGGGGAGCGCGAGCAGCGCGACCACCATCAGGTGCAGACACGTGCGCAGCACCCGGAGGGCGGGGGTCAGGGAGTGCGGGTTCACTGGCTCATTCTCGGCGGCGGGCCGGCCGGGGGCCGGGGCTGGTTCCGTTCCGGGGCCGGGACTGGTTCCGTTCTGGGCCCGGGGGCGGCCGGGACGGGTCCTGGGGCCTGGCCGGGTTCCGGGAGCGGCGCGGCGGGGTGTCCGTGGTCTGTGTGTGCCTCCACTGTCGCCCGGGGCGCCGTTCGTTCCTCGGCCCGCCCTCTACCGCTCGGCGCGCCACCGTCCGTCGCTCGGCGTGCCGCCGCGGACGGCTCTGGTCCACTCCGGTCCGCTCCGGCCCGGGCGTCGTTCCGAGCGAGGACATTCCCAATACCCGAGACACGTTTCCCCAGGCTAAGCGAGCGCATCCGGCCCGGCATCAATCAAAAGGTGTAACGCAATCCGAAGCTTTCGATCCTGACGAACCACACCCGGGCGCGATGCCCCCACGTACCCGCCCGGGCGACGGTGGGCGGCAGCCGTCGGACACCGGGTCCGGCGCCGACCGCAGGAAGGCCGAGGGCCGTGTTCGTCGCGTGGAGAGACCTCCGGTTCGCCAAGGGCAGGTTCGCCCTGATGGGAACCGTCATCGTCCTGATCACCGTCCTGGTGGGACTCCTGTCCGGGCTGACGGCGGGGCTGGGCCGGGAGAACACCTCCGCCATCACCGGCCTCCCCGCCGACCACCTCGTCTTCTCGGCCCCGGCCGGCGACGGCGACGTGTCGTTCACCGACTCCCGGGTCCCGGAGGACAGCCGGAGCGAGTGGGCCCGGGTACCCGGCGTCCGGACGGCCGAGCCGCTGGGCATCGCGACGGTCAAGGCCGAGGCGGGATCGGGAGGCGGAACGCCGGCCGCCGGAGCCGGGACGGCCGGGAACTCCGGCAAGGACGCGAACGCCGGCGAGGGCCGGACCGTCGCCCTGGCGGCCTTCGGGGTCCGGCCCGGTTCCGGCCTGGCGCCCGGGGGCGCGCGGGTCGCGGACGGCGGGGTCGTCCTGTCCGCCAAGGCCGCGGACGAACTGGGCGTACGGGCCGGGGACCGGCTGACCCTCTCCGGCACCGAGGCCGAGGTCACGGCCGTCTCCGGGGCCGCGATGTACAGCCACACCCCCGTGGTCTGGACCTCACTCGCGGACTGGCGGCGGCTGACCGGCGGGCCGGGCGGTGAGACCGGAGGGTCCGATGGCTCGTCGGAATCGTCGGGGTCCGGCAGTACGCATGGGTCGTCCGGGAGTACGCATGCGTCGTCCGGCAGCTCGCAGGCATCCGGCGGCGCCGACCGCACCGGGCACCGCCCGGACACCGTCACGGTGATCGCGCTGGCCACCACGTCCGATGACGGCCTCGCCACCGCCGACCGCCGGATGGGCACCAGGACCGTCAGCACCTCCGACGCCCTGAAGGCCATCGGCTCGTACACCGCCGAGAACGGTTCGCTGCAGTTGATGCGCGGCTTCCTCTTCGCGATCTCGGCACTGGTCATCGGCGCGTTCTTCACCGTCTGGACGATCCAGCGGAGCGGCGACGTCGCCGTCCTCAAGGCGCTCGGTGCCTCCACCCGCTACCTGCTGCGGGACGCGCTCGGGCAGGCGGTGGTGCTGCTGGTCGCCGGTACGGCGGTGGGGACCGGGATCGCGGCCGGAGTGGGCGCGGCGGTCGGCGGCACCGTGCCCTTCGTCCTCGATCCGGCCACCGTCCTGGTCCCCGCCTTGATCATGATCGCGCTGGGTGCCGTGGGCGCCGCGCTGTCCATCCGCCGCATCACCTCCGTCGACCCCCTGACCGCCCTGGGGAGCGCCCGGTGAAGCCGCAGAACCACCTCAGGGCGCACCCGATGAATCCACAGATCGCCTCAGGGAGCACCCGATGAACCCGCAGACGCCGACGAACCACCCGAATCCGGAAACGCCGATCGACCACCCGGACCCGAACCCGAAGGCAAGGCCGTGAAGACACCGATGAACCGCCCGAACGCGACGGCCCCCAAACCGCCGGCGCACCACCACTCCGCCCCCGACGCCCGCCCCGGCCTGGAGCTCTCCGGTATCACCCTCACCTACCCCGACGGTTCCGCCCGGCTGACCGCTCTGGACGAGGTGGAGCTGCACGTGCCCGCCGGGACGGTGACGGCGGTGATCGGGCCGTCCGGTTCGGGGAAGTCCAGCCTGCTGGCGGTGGCCGCGACGCTGATCACTCCGGATCGCGGCCGGGTCGTCATCGACGGGACCGACACCACCGGGATGAACCGGGCGCAGCTGGCCGCGCTGCGCCGTGCCAAGGTGGGTGTGGTCTTCCAGCAGCCCAACCTGCTGCCGTCCCTGACGGCGGCGGAGCAGCTCCAGGTCATGGCGCATCTGGACGGCCGCTCACCGCGCGCGGCGCGGTCGCGCGCGCGGGACCTGCTGGCCGCGGTCGGGCTGGCCGACCAGGCGGACCGCCGCCCGCACCAGCTCTCCGGCGGCCAGCGGCAGCGCGTCAACATCGCGCGGGCGCTGATGAACGAGCCGTCCGTGCTCCTGGTGGACGAGCCGACGAGCGCGCTGGACCACGAGCGAGGCGCGGCGGTGCTGGACCTGCTCGTCACGCTCACGCACCAGCGGGCCACCGCGACCGTGCTCGTCACGCACGATCGCGCCCACCTGGAGGCGGTGGACGCGATCGCCGAGGTCCTGGACGGACGGCTGAACTCGCGGACGCCGGCCTGAGCCGGTCACGAGACGCCGGGCCTTCCGCTTCCGGCACCCCGTCCGCCCGTCACCGGCCCGGGAGGGTCACTGATCCGACTTGTCCTCCTGGACGGGGCCCGGGCCGCTGTTGGACGCCGTATCCCGGGCCGAGTCCTCCAGCGCGTGCGAGAACAGCTTCAGCACCGGCACCCCCACCTTGTGCCGGGCGCGCGAGGCCCAGTCGCGGTGGAAGAACTCCTCGACGAAGTGCGGGGTGGTCAGCACGATCACCTCGTCCGCGCCGGTCTCGTCCACGACACTGCGCAACAGGTCCAGCGGGCGGTCCTCGACGACCTGCCCGATCGCCTCGGCACCGGCGGCGCGCAGTGCGCCCAGGGTGTGGGACAAGGCGCGTTCCGCGGGCAGTTCGGCCTGTGGCCCCTCGGGCTCGTCGCCCTCCCGCACGGCCTCCCCGAACTCGCCGAGGGCCACGTCGTCGATGGCCCGCAGCAGGACGTCCTGCTCGCCGCGCGGCTGCATGAGGACGACGAAGGAGACCTGGTCGTCGCCGTGCAGCGTGGTGACGAAGTCCACGTCGGCGGGCGTCAGCGGTTTCTCGATCATCAATACGCTCGTGAACACGACGGGCGCCCTTCTTCTCTTCTTGTGAGCCGTTCTGGTGGAACGGAATTCACATATGGAACGGAACCCAACAGAAACCATCCTGCCCCGTCACTGCGCGGGGCCTGTTGGCCAATAGTGTGCCCAGCGCAGGCAAAGCGGAACTGTCAGTTCCGCTCATTGCGGAGCCTTGCGGTAACGCGTGAACAGGAACCCGGCCTCCTCCAATACGGACGCGAGAACGAATTTCTGGGGATCGGTGACGGGGAAGGCGTTCATGATCCGGGAGGCGTCGCCGGCGACCACGAGCGGGGCCACGGACAGGCACAGCTCGTCCAGCGCCCCGTACTCCGCGAACTGCCCCAGCAGCCGCGGTCCGCCCTCCGTCAGGAGCCGGGTCAGTCCCCGCCGGGCCAGCGCGCCGACGACCCGGGACGGGTCGACGCCCGCCCCCTCCCCCGCGAAGATCACCTCGACGCCCGCGGCACCCGCCGCGCGCACCCGGTCCTGCGGGGCTCCGGCCCCGGTCAGCACCAGCGTGGGCACCAACGGCTCGGTGAACAGCGGCAGCGTGAAGTCCAGTTCCAGACTGGCGCTCACCACCGCGATGACCGGCGCGGGAGCCTGCCCGGCCGCCGCCCGCCGGGCGGCGAACGCCTCGCGGGCCCGGGCCGGGCGGTAGCCCTCCCGACGGACCGTTTCCGCGCCCACGACCACCGCGTCCGCCAGCCCGCGCAGCACCCCGAAGATCCGCATGTCGGCGGCGCTGGAGAGCGGCTGCGAACGCCCGTCGTGATGGGCCGCGCCGTCCAGCGAGGAGACCATGTTGGCGCGCAGCCAGCCGCCGCCCTCGGGACGCACCGGGTACGCGTAGGCGTCGGCCAGCTCGTCCAGCGACCACTCCCGGTCCTCGTACGGAGAGGCGGACCCGTAGGGAGGGATGGCCCCGTAGGGAGGGACGGACGCGTAGGGAGGGACGGACTCGTACGGAGAGGCGGACGAGGCCGGTGAGGCCGCCGCGGCGGACGGGGACGGCGGGGTCGACGGTTCCGACGAGGCGGACGAGGCGGACGAGGTTCCGGCCGTCGGGACACCCGGGGCGGAGGTCCCGCCAGGGGCGGATCCGGCCTCCTGTGCGGGCTGGGCGGGCGGTGCGGGTGGGACGGGACAGGGGAACAGGCGTCGCATACGCGGCAGTGTGACATGCCTCGCTCACCGGGCCGACCCCTTCCGTGCAGCGACTAGGCTGGACGGCTGTGTCGCCTTCCCAGTCCTCCGCATCCCAGTCCTCCCCCGCCACCGGTTCACCGGCCGCGGAGGCCGGGGCTTCCCCCGTCGCGCTGACCTCACGCGCCCCGCACGTCCCGGCCGACCGGCTCGTCGCCGAGATGGTGCCGCCGCCGCGCTTCCAGTCCGCCCGGTTCGAGACCTACATCCCGGACGCCGACCAGCCCAGCCAGGCGGCGGCGGTCACGGCCCTGAGCGAGTTCGCGTCCGGGATCGGCGGCGGGGCGACGGCGGCCGGCCCGGCGGAGGGGAAGCGGCGCTGGTTCGCCCGGAAGCCGAAGGCCGGGGCGGGCGCCGCCAAGGGGCCGCGCGGCGTCTACCTGGACGGCGGTTACGGCGTCGGCAAGACCCACCTGCTGGCCTCCCTGTGGCACGCGGCCCCGGCCGCGCCCGAGCTCAAGGCGTTCGGCACCTTCGTGGAGCTGACGAACCTGGTCGGCGCCCTCGGCTTCCAGGAGACGGTGCGCACCCTCGGCAACCACCGGCTGCTGTGCATCGACGAGTTCGAACTCGACGACCCGGGGGACACCGTCCTCGTCTCCTCCCTCCTGAGCCGCCTCGTCGAGCAGGGCGTGGCGCTGGCCGCCACCTCCAACACGCTGCCCGGCAAGCTCGGTGAGGGCCGGTTCGCCGCGGCCGACTTCCTGCGCGAGATCCAGGGACTGAGCGCGCACTTCCGCCCGCTGCGGATCGACGGCGAGGACTACCGCCACCGCGGCCTCCCCGAGGCCCCCGCGCCCTACGACGCGGAGACCGTCCGCCGCGCCGCGCACCGCACGCCCGGTGCCTCGCTCGACGACTTCCCCGCCCTTCTGGAGCACCTGTCCAAGGTGCATCCCAGCCGGTACGGCGCGATGTGCGACGGGATCACGGCGGTCTGCCTCACCGACGTGCAGGCGGTGCCCGACCAGTCCACGGCGCTGCGGCTGGTCGTCCTCGCGGACCGGCTCTACGACCGGGAGGTCCCGGTACTGGCCGCCGGCAAGCCCTTCGACGAGTTGTTCAGCCCTGAGATGCTCCAGGGCGGCTACCGCAAGAAGTACTTCCGCGCCATCTCCCGCCTGACGGCCCTGGCACGGGACGCGAAGCCGTTGGTGGCGTAGCGCTTGGCTTTTTCGGCCTTGGCTGTTTTGGCCTTGGCTGTTTCTGCGCGCCCCATGCCGTCAGCGCCATGGCCGTTTCCGCCTCGGCAGTTTCCGCACGCCCCGTGCCATCGGTGGCTTGGCTGTTTTGGCCTTGGCTGTTTTCGCACGTCCCCATGCCGTCAGCGCCATGGCCGTTTCCGCCTCGGCAGTTTCCGCACGCCCCATGCCGTCGGTGGCTTGGCTGTTTCGGCCGTGGCTGTTTTCGCACGTCCCCTTACCGTCAGCCGCTCGGCTGTTTGCGCCTTGGCTGCTTCCGCACGCCCCCATGCCGTCAGCGCCATGGCCGTTTCCGCCTCGGCAGTTCCCGCACGCCCCCTTACCGTCAGCCGCTCGACATGAGCCTCTGTCTGCCACCCCACGCGTTTCCTGCCGTCAGTGGTCCGAGGCGAAGGCTTGGCCGTTTCCGCGCGGCCCCGTGCCGTCGATGGTCCGACGCGAGGGTTCGGCCGTTTCCTCACCTCCGAGTCGTCCGCGACCTGGCGCGCGGTCTCCCCTGCGGGCGTGTGACGTGGTACACACGTGCGATCACGTCACCTGTCCGCCAGCAGGGGAGATGCCTCATGTCCGCGACACGTCGTCAGATACTCAGCGGCGCCGGTGCGTTAGGCGCGTCCATCGCCTTCGCCGGTGCCGTCTCCGAGATCCTCGCCGCACCCGCCTTCGCCCAGAGCGCCGGACCGCGCGGCTACGGCCCCTTGGTGCCGGACCCCGCCGGCCTGCTCGACCTCCCGCGGGGCTTCCGCTACCAGGTCCTCTCCCGGGAGGGCGAGGCGCTGCGCTCCGGGGAGGGCGCGGTGCCCAGCCATCACGACGGCATGGCCGCGTTCCCCGGCCGCGGGGGCGCCGTCCACCTCGTACGCAACCACGAGAATTACGGTGCCACCGTCCGCGTCCCCGTCCCCACCGTCCCCGGGCTCACCTACGACCCCGCGGGCAAGGGCGGCTGTACGGCCCTGGGGCTCGACGGGAAGAACCGGGTCCGGACCGAACGGGTCGCCATCGCCGGCACCTCCACCAACTGCGCCGGCGGCCCCACCCCCTGGAACACCTGGCTCACCTGCGAGGAGACCGAGAAGAAGGCGGGTGAGGACGGCTACACCAAGGACCACGGCTTCGTCTTCGAGGTCGATCCGTACGATCCGCGCCGCACCGGCGCCGTCCCCCTGACGGCCCTCGGCCGCTTCCAGCACGAGGCGGTCGCCGTCGATCCGCGCGACGGCACCGTGTACGAGACCGAGGACGCCTTCGACCGTCCCTTCGGCCTCTTCTACCGCTTCCGCCCCGCCAAGCCGCTCGGCGGCACCGGTTCGCTGCGCGCGGGCGGGCGGCTCCAGGCCATGCGCGTCCCGGACGTCCCCGATCTCTCCGCCGTCCAGGAACCCGGCACCGTCTTCGACGGCATCACCTGGGTCGACGTCCCCGACCCGCTGGCCCGGCAGACGCCCGTCCGGCTCCAGGACTTCGGTCCGCGGGGCGTCACCCACGCGCAGAAGCTGGAGGGGTGCTGCTGGGACGGCACCCGCGTCCACTTCGTGTCCAGCTTCGCGCGCCGGGACTACGGCTCGGCCGCGGACCACTCCGGACAGGTCTGGACGTACGACCCGGGCCGGCGCCGTCTCACCCTCGCCGTCGTCTTCGGCGTGGACAGCGACATCCAGTTGCCCGGGGAGTCGCCCGACAACATCTGCCTGGCGCCCGGCGGCGGCCTGATGGTCTGTGAGGACGGCCGCGGGGCGCAGTACGTCTTCGGGCTGACCCGGCACGGCGAGGTCTACCCGATGGCCCGGGGACGTCAGAACATCGGGACGCCGGATGAGCCGGAGTACGGCGAGTTCGCGGGCGTCACCTTCTCCCCCGACCGGCGGACGATGTTCGTCAACTGCTACACGCCGGGGACGACGTTCGCGGTGACGGGGCCTTGGCAGCACTGAGGGGCGCGTGTGAGCCGTGTGGTGTGTGGGCCGGGGGCGCCGGGACGGGCAGCCGCCCGGGTGAGGCCTCGCTGCCGCGCGGGTGAGAAGCGGGTGCCACGCGGGTGACGCCTCCGGGGCGCCGGTCGGCGCGCCGGTCCGATGGTTACGTCTTCATCATGGCCACCAGCACCAGAACGCGGTCCGCGACACGGCCGCGCCTGCTCGCCACCCTGCTGATCGCGTCCCTCGCCCCGGCGCTCGCCGCCTGCGCGGGCTCCGGGGCGGGGGACGCGGGCCGGGCCGCGCCCGCCCGCTCCCCCGCCCGCGCCACCCCGTCCGCCGCCCGGGCCGGGCCGATGGCGGTGCCCACGCTCGCGGCGGCGTCCGGCGGCCGTGCCCCCGTCTTCACGCGCGGCACATGGCCCGCGAAGGACGGGAACCGGGCCGACGGAACCGGGGGCGGGACGAAGCCGGTGGCGCTGACCTTCGACGGCGACATGGCCGTGGGCCAGGGCCCCCGCGCCGCACGCGGCGAGCGCTTCGACAATCCGGCGCTGATCGCGACCCTCCGCCGCCTCAAGGTGCCGGCGACCATGTTCCTGACCGGCCGGTGGGCCGAGCAGTACCCGGACCAGGCCCGGTCGATCGGCCGCGACCCCCTGTTCGAGGTGGCCAACCACTCCTACAGCCACCACGCCTTCGCCGACTCCTGCTACGGCATGCCCCACGTCCCCCAGGACGCGATGCGCGGCGACGCGGAGCGGGCGTTCGACGCGTTCCGGCGGGCGGGGGCGCGGCGCTGGGTGCCCTACTTCCGGTTCCCCGGCGGCTGCTACGACGACCGGGCGCTGCGCACCCTGGCCCCGTCCGGGATGACCGTGGTCCAGTGGGACGTGGTCAGCGGCGACGCGTTCGCCGACGACGCCGACCCGGTGGTGCGCCAGGTGCTCGCCCAGGTGCGGCCCGGCTCGGTGGTGGTCCTGCACTGCACCCGCAGCGCGGCCCCGGCCACCGAGGAGGCGGTGCGCCGCGTCGTCCCCGCCCTGCGCGACCGCGGCTACCGCCTGATGAAGGTCTCCCAACTGCTGGCCGGCCAGGTGCGCTGAACCGCCGGCGGGAACGCGCCTGCCCTACCCCGAGCACGCCGTCCGCTGGGCCTCCTGCCACTCGCAGACGGGGCAGAGCACGATCCCGGGCCGGGCTGATGGGTGCTCGGTGGGCTCGCCGCACAGCACGCAGTCCGCGTAGGGCGGTCCGGCGGGCGGCGCCGGGTCCGTGGGGGTGGGCGTTGCCGCGGGGGCAGGGCCGTAGCACTCCTCAGCGTCCGGGGCACCGCGGGTCCCGGCCCCGTCCGGTGCCATACCGGCCGCGCGGGCCGCGTCCTCCGGCACAGCCGTGCGGGCCCCGTCCTCCCTACCTGACATATCTGGCATGGCGGTGACCTTACGCTCCGGGCGCACGCGGCCGTGCGGCGGCCCGTGTGCCCCGGGAGCCCGTGCCCCCGGAGCCCGTGTCCACGTGGAGCCCGTCCGCGCGGGGGCCGGCCGTGTCCGCCCGGTGGCGCGCCGGGGAACGGAGGGGCGGCCCGCCGGAGCAAGGGCCCACCGGAGAATGGGCCCGCCGCCGAGG
This sequence comes from Streptomyces sp. NPDC003077, assembly GCF_040611095.1. Taxonomy (NCBI): domain Bacteria; kingdom Bacillati; phylum Actinomycetota; class Actinomycetes; order Kitasatosporales; family Streptomycetaceae; genus Streptomyces; species Streptomyces sp. NPDC003077. Next base: position 244,261 of record NZ_JBEXNM010000005.1, read on the forward strand.
AACGGTCAGTTGCCGCCGGACTTCTCCGGACGGAGTTCGCTCGGCCGGACGATCACGACGCCCTCCCCGTCCAGCCGCAGCTGGACCGCCTCGCCGGAGCCGCCGCGGAGCATCGACCCCAGGCTCTGCGAACGGTGCAGGGAGGTGTGCAGGGCGGTGCTCCAGCCCACCACCGCGTCGGTGTCGACGAACACCGGGGCCTTGGACGAGACCGGAATGACCAGCGGGTTTCCCTCGCAGATCACGCCCAGCCTGCCGTGTCCGGTGAAGACGGAGTTGAACAGGCCGCCGCCGGCCATCCCGGCGCCCTTCACGACCTTTATGTCGTACGACAGTGTCTGGTCGAAGCAGAGCACATTGCGACCGTTGATGGTCATGCTGTCGCCCGGTGTGAAGTCGATGATGAAGCAGTTGGCGGCCTCATGGGCGAACCAGACCTCGCCCCGGCCACGCACCACCATCAGCGCCAGGCCCTCCCCGGTGACGGCGCGCTTGAGGAACTTGCCCACCCCCTGCCCCTGCTTCTCGAACCGCAGATCACCGCGGTAGGCCACCATCGAGCCCTGCCGGGCGTAGCACTCCCCGTCCACGGCGTACTTGATCGACTTGGCGTTCTGCTGGGTCATGCCGGGGGCGGTGGCCCAGGTCGCCAGGTTCTCGGAGGCGAAGAGGTCGCTGTGCATGCCTCACATGGTCGCCCGGAACCTGACGCGCCGCCAGAGCAGCGGTGCGCTGACGTGCCCCGGGGCGCACGCCGGACGGGGGCGCATGACGAGCCCCGTGGGGCGTGACGGGCCGCCAGGAGACGGGGCGCGGCCGGATCGTGTCACCGGCGGCTGGCAGACTGGTCGGGTGACCAGCCGCGACACCTCCGCCCCCGCAGCCTCCTCCCGCCCCACGAGCCCCACTCCGGCCCACACCGCCGACCCCGCAGGGACGACCGGCCCGGGCCAGGCGCACGACACCCACCCGAGGAGCGCCGACGGGCAACCGGAGGACACGGCCCGCACAGCAGACGGCACACCGCAAGTAAACGGCCACGCCGGTGCCGTCGCGCCGAACGCGGACGGACAGGACGGCAAAAACAGACAGGACAGCAGGAACAGACAGGACAGCAGGAACGGACAGGACGGCGAGAACGGACAGGACGGCCAGGACGTGCCGGACGGCGCGGGTTCCAGTCCCTTCCGGCACGCGGAGACCGCACGGGACGAAGCCCCCCAGTTCGTCCTGCCACTGGTCGTCCGTATGGAGCGGTCCGAGCCACCCGCCCGTACGGACGCGCTGGAGACCGCGGCGCGCGCGGTGCTCATACTGCTCGCGGACGAGCGCGCGAACGGCGACGGCCAATGGGCCGAATCCGTGCGGGACTGGCAGGATGCGCGCATCCGCAAAGTGGTGCGCCGGGCGCGGGGTGCGGAGTGGCGGCGCGCGGAGGCGCTGCCCGGCATCACGGTCACGGGCGCCCACGCCCAGGTGCGGGTCTTCCCGCCGGTGCCGCTGGACGGCTGGCCCAAGGACCTCGCCCGCCTCCAGGTCTCCGGCACGGAGCTGGACGACCCGCAGCCGCCGGCGGCCCCGGACACCGCCCGCCCGGTGCTGTGGCTCAACCCCGCCCTGGACATGTCGGCGGGCAAGGCCATGGCCCAGGCCGGCCACGGCGCGCAGCTCGCCTGGTGGGAGCTGACCGACGACCAGCGCGCGGCCTGGCGCGCGGACGGCTTCGCGCTCTCCGTACGCACCGCGGACCCGCGGGACTGGGAACAGCTGACGAGCAGCGGCCTGCCGGTGGTCCGCGACGCGGGGTTCACGGAGATCGCCCCCGGCTCCTGCACGGTGGTGGCGGACCACCCCGCGCTGCGAGACCGGGCGGGATCCCACCGGTAGGAAGGGGAGGACCCCGGTAGGAACGGGATCCCTGTAGGACCGGAACCGACGGCGCGCCGCACGGCAGGGGCGCGGCACGGCGGAGCGGCGAGCACCGCCCCGGGAACGCCCGCCCCCGCCTCGTAACGCCCAGCTCCCGGCCAGGCCCGCGACGTCCGGCCCGTAGCCATGCCCCGCCACCCCCGCGGTACCCGACCGCCGACGGCGCCCGGCCCCGCAACGCCCGCTCGCCCGCCGGCAACACCCGGCCACCCGGGTCTCCCCGGCGGGCAGCCGCACGCCGGGGCGGCACGCGCGGCACCAGCGACACCCAGGACCGACAGCGGCGCCGCCAGACGACAGCGACACCGACACCGCCCCCGCACGCACCACGATGATCCGCGAAGCACACCCCAGCGCTCCCCGAACCGCCACGCGCCAGCCGTCAGGCCGCCAGCCACGTACGGCGGTTGCGGGCCACCGTGTGAACCCGCTCCACCCGTTCCGGCGCCAGCACGCCGCCCAGCGCACCGAGGGCCGCCGCCTCGCGCTCGTCCCGCGCCACCCGTATCCCGCGGAGTCCCGGATCGACCTCGACCCGTGCCGCGCCGACGAACGCCAGCACCGGACGGACCCGCACGGCGAACCCGCAGCCGCGCGTCAGGACATAGGACGCGCGGTGCGCCGCCTGACGGCACCAGCGGACGTACGGGAACACCTGTCCCCGCCGCCCCGTCCGCACCTCGTCCCCGCCGACCCGGACCCGCGCCCGCGGAACGTGGTGGTCCTGGACACACAGCACGCCGCCCGGGCCGATCAGGAGGTGGTCGATCACCGCGTTCGGCGGCAGCGGGACGGAGTGCAGGACGTACCAGCCGCCGGCACCGAGCCCGTCCAGCTCCGCCCCCACGGCGCTCGCGGCCAGGAGGGCACCGCGCCACGCGTCCTGGGGCGGATGCCGGCCGAGCACGCGGGCGAAGAGGAGCGCCGCCGCGCCGCGCGGCTGCTCGGCGAGGCGGGAGCGGAGCGCCTCGCCCGGGCGGTTCGGGGCGAGGTCGTCGTCCGGGGGGAGGAAGAGCCGGTCGGGGTCGATCGCGTACTGCGTGGTCTCCTGCTTCCATTCCCCGCCGGGTTCGGTGGAGCCGTCGGGTCCCGGCGCCATCACCGGCCCGCGTCCCCGTGCCGACCCGCTTGCGTCGGACGGCCCGCGTCCCCGTACCGGCCCGCCCTCGCCGGACGACCCGCGTCCGCGTGCCGACCCGCGCGCGTCGGTCTGCCGGCGTCCCCGTACCGGCTTGTCCGCGTCGGACGGCCCGCGGCGCGCCGCCGTCCCGCCCGCCCCGGTCGGCTTGCGTTCCCCGGTCGCCCCGCGTTCGTCCGCCGGCCGGTGAGCGGCACCGGGCGGCTTGCCGCCGCCGTCGGTCCCGTTGCCCCGTTCGCTCACGACGCACCACCCCCGAGGGCCATGGGAGCAGGCGCCGGGTCGCCGTGCAAGGGGTGCGGGAAGCAGAGCCGCGCCTCGTGCGCAACCCCACCCCAACCTCCGGCGAAGCCCGGGAAGAATTCAGGAGGACCCGGAAAAACCAGGGCCTACGAGTCCACCCGGACCGGTCGCACCGCCCCACCCACAGGCACCGCGGACCCCGGCCGGGCCGCACCGTCCGGTACGCCGAACGCGAACCTCAAATCATCCTCTGAACCCATCGGCCACAGGGTTCGTCACCACATGGCGGGGCCATGAGTACCCAACCACGAGTCAGCGGCACATCAGGAACGGGAGGGGGAGCCATGGAGCACCTGGGAACGGGCATCGGCTGGCGGCCGGAGATCGCCACCGAGATCGCCGGGCTGACCGGCATCGACTGGGTGGAGGTCGTGGCCGAGAACATCTGTCCGGACCACCTCCCGCCCGCCCTGCTCGCGCTCCGCGAACGCGGTACGACGGTCGTCCCGCACGGCGTCTCCCTCGGCCTCGGCGGCGCGGACCTCCCGGACCCCGGCCGGCTGGCCGCGCTCGCCGAGCGTGCCGAGGCGCTGGGGTCGCCGTTGGTGACCGAGCACATCGCGTTCGTGCGGGCCGGTGGCGCGCGCACCGCCTCGCCGGTCCTGGAGGCCGGGCACCTGCTCCCCGTCCCGCGCACCCGCGACGCGCTGGACGTGCTGTGCGAGAACGTGCGCATCGCGCAGGACGCCCTGCCCGTGCCGCTCGCGCTGGAGAACATCGCGGCGCTGATCGACTGGCCTGACGAGGACATGACCGAGGGCCGGTTCCTCGCCGAGCTGGTCGAGCGGACGGGCGTACGGCTGCTCATCGACGTCGCCAACCTGCACACCAACCACGTCAACCGGAACGAGGACCCGGCCACGGCGCTGGACGAGCTGCCGGTCGAGGCCATCGCGTACGTGCACGTCGCGGGCGGGATCGAGCGGGACGGGGTCTGGCACGACACGCACGCCCACCCGGTGACCCGTCCGGTGCTCGACGTGCTCGCCGAGCTCTGTTCCCGCACCGCACCGCCCGGCGTCCTGCTGGAACGTGACGACGACTTCCCGGACGCGGCCGAGTTGGCCGGCGAACTGGACGCCATACGAGCCGTGGTCGAGGAGGCCCGCCGTGTACCGCTCACCTGAACCGCCGACGGCGGAACCCCGTCCCGGCACCGGGGCCACCGCGCCCACCGGCCCGGGGGCCGCCGGCCCCGCACACGTCACCCTGACCAAACAGCCGGCCCGCCGCACCACCGACCCTGGCGCCGGCACGGAGACCGGCAGCGATACCGGATCGACGACCGGCACCGACGCCGCCCGCGCCCGCCTCGCGCTCGCGCAGACGGCGCTGCTGTCGGCACTGGTGGCGGGCACCCCGCCACCGGAGGGCTTCGACCGCCGGCGGCTGCTCGTGCAGAGCCGGGCGCTGGCCGCCAAGCGCGCCTCCGTGGTCGCCAAGGTGGCGCCGGAGCTGCCCGAGATCCTCGGCGCGGAGTACCGGGCGGCCTTCCTCGCCTACGCCGCGAACCGCCCCATGACGGACGGCTACCGGGCGGACGCCCTGCGCTTCGCCGCCCACCTGCTGTCGGAGAACCGGCCCGCCGACCCGGCGGCGCGCCGCCGGCTGACCCAGTGGTGGCGGGACCGCTCGGGCCCCACACCCCCCTCGCGCCACCCCGTGGCCCGTTTCGCGCGAGCCGTCCGGTTCGCCCTGCACAGGAGGTAACCGCCATGTCCGTCGTTCTACTGGTGCACCTGGTGGCCGCCCTCTCGTCGGTCGTGCTGGTCATCGGGACCGTGCGGGCGCGCCGGCTGCCACCCAGGGCCCGGAACCGCCTCGAACGCGTCCAGGACGTCTGGCTCGGCGCCTTCCTCGCCGGCGGGCCGGGGCGGGTGGCGGACGCCGCCATCGCGGGGATGCACGCGGACGGCCGGCTGGCCATCGGCGGCCCGGGAGTGATCTCCGTGCGGCAGCCCGTCTCGCACCACCGCGTGGAGGCCGCCGTCCTCCAGGCGATCGAGCAGACGCCGAGCGGCGCGCTGACCACCGTGCGCGCGAAGGTCATGCGCAGCCAGGCGGTGCAGGACTTCGGGGACCGGCTGGACCGCCGCGGACTGCTGCGGCACCCGCGCCGCGGCCGGCCCTGGCGGCGCATGGCCGTCGTCCAGCTCGTGTCGTGCGTGGCGGTCGTCCTGCTCGCCCTGCTCCTCACCCTCACGGACGCGTTCCACGTCGGAACGGGAAGCGTGCCGTTCGTCGTGACGGTCCTCCCGGCCGGCGTCCTGGGCGCGGTCGTGGCCCTGGTCTGCCGGAGCGGACTGCGCGGCCGGATCACCCCGGCCGGTGTCACGGCGCTGCGGTTCTTCCGCAACGGCAACCGCTCGCGGGTCCGGAGGCTGACGGCCGAGGGCGGTATGGGCGACGCGCGGAACGCGGCACGGAACGCCGCCCTCCTGGTGGCGCTGGGCGGTACCGCCGTCCTGACGGACGAGCTGCTGCGGGACCACCTCACCGAGGCCCAGCGCACCCTGTCCGGTGCCTCCGCCGGTGCCTCGTCGAGTTCGTCGTTCGGGATCTCGCCCAGCCTGGCCGTGGGGTCGTCCACCGACGTGTCCGACGGCGACGTCCGCGGCGATGACGACTTCTCGTGGACCGGGGACGACAGCGTGTCGTGGTGCGGGGCGTCCGACAGCGGTTCCGGGTCCGGGTGCGGCAGTTCGTCCTGCGGCGGTGGGTCGAGTTGCGGAAGCTCGGGATCGGGCTGTCCGAGTTCGAGCTCCGGTTGCTCAAGCTCCAGCTCCAGTTGCGGCAGCTCAAGCTCCAGCTCCAGTTGCGGCAGCTCAAGCTCCAGTTCCAGCTGCAGCAGCTCAAGCTGCGGCGGTTCGAGCTGCGGGAGCTGACGGCCCTTCGGGGCGCGCGCCCGGCCTCGCGCGGCTCCCCCGCCCCGGGGGAACCCGCGGCCGGGCCGGGACTCCGCACGGCCCCCGCCCGCTCCCGGGCAACCGGTCAACGTACCAACGTCCGGCTGCTCGAACACGGGCTTCCCCGAACGGGCGAGGGGATCGCCACAGCGCGCACTAGCGTGCGGTGCCGCACCAGGAGGCACCATGCGATCCCTGACCGGCACCGGTCTCGTCGTCACCGCCCTCGTCGCGACGCTGGCCGCTCTGCTCTTCCCCATCCTCTCCTTCGCCGGCGGACCGGCCGGCGCGCAGAACGACGACACCCGGACCGTCGCCACCCCGTTCGGCCCGCTCTCCGCGCTCGACCGCGACTTCGTCCAGCGCGTGCGGCTGGCCGGGCTGTGGGAGCTGCCCGCCGGCCGCCAGGCCGAGGCCCGCGGCGGTACGCGGGCCGTGCGCACCGCGGGTGACCACCTCGTCCACGGGCACACCGACCTGGACCGCCGGGTCCGCGAGGTGGCCTCCGAGCTCGGGCTCGCCCTCCCCGATCGCCCCAACCCGCAGCAGCGGGGCTGGCTCGCGGAGCTGGACGCCGCGCGCGGGGCCGCGTACGACCGGACGTTCGCCAACGTGCTGCGGCTCGCGCACGGCAAGGTCTTCGCGCTCGTCGCGCAGGTCCGCGCCACCACGCGCAACTCGTTGGTGCGCGCACTGGCGGACGCCGCGAACGCCACCGTCCTGGACCACATCGCCGTACTGGAGCGCACCGGGCTCGTCGACTTCGACGCCATCGCCCGGGACGCCGCCACCGCCTCGCCCCCGCCGAGCCCTTCGGCCCCGCCACCGACCCTCGGCGCGGCCCCGGCCACCCCGCCGCTGCCCGTCGCCCCGTCACCGACGTACGGACTCCCGCCCGCCGCGACGCGCCCCGGCGCGCCGCCGGCGGCCACCTCCGCGCCGCCCGGCCCGTCCCGAGAGGCCGACGCCACGAGCCCGGCGGACCCCGCCGACCGGCCCGACCGATCACGCGCCCCCTCCCCGCCACCCGGCCGGGACCTGTCCGGCACGCCGGACCAGGGCCAGGGCCACGACCGGAGCCGGAACCCGGGCGACCACGGCGGCGACAGCGCGCGCGACCAGGACAACAGCGACCAGGGCGGGAACGGTCGCGGCCAGGGCGGGGACAGCCCGGCCAGCCGGAACCAAGACCGCCCGCCCGGCCACGGCACCCCCTGAACCGCCGCCCGGGACACACCCGCGCGGCAGCCGTGGACCACACCGCACGAACCCATGCCCCCCACTCCCCGAAACGAGAAGAAGTGACCCACCATGCCCCACCACCAGCACACCCCCCACGACCACCCCGACTCCGATGACCGAGCCACTCCCGGCCGCCAACCCGCGCCCGATCTCCGGCCCCCGCGCCGGGCCGGGCGGGCCGTCCAGCCCCCGCCCTCCCCGCGGCCCGCGCGGCACCGCCGCCGCCTCGGCGCCAAACACCTCGTGATCGCCGCGCTGCTCGCACTGCTCGGCTCCGCCGGCACCTTCCTGTCCGTCACGGGAAACGCCTCGGCCAGCAACACCGACTCCCCGTCCACGTCGACCACCCCTCCCCCGTCATCACCCAGCGTGACATCCCCCACTGACAATCACGCCGGGCACGGCGGGCCGGACGCTGCCGACTTCGTCGACATCCGCTCCGTACGCCCCGGCGTCCAGCGCCCGCCCAACGGCCGCGGCGCCTCCACCGGCACGTTCACCTCCCGCTGCGGACGCAACGAGAACCGGCACAACAACCCCGACAACTTCATCGTCACGCCGGGTGTCAGCAACGGCGCCCACCACCTCCACGACTACGTCGGCAACCTCTCCACCGACGCCTTCTCCACCGACGCCTCGCTGCGCGCGGCCGGCACCACCTGCGCCCGGGGCGACAAGTCGACATACTTCTGGCCCGTGCTCCGCGATCGCGTCACCGACGACCGGAGCCGGAGCGGCGACGCGAACGCGAACCCGGACGAGAAGGGGGATGCGAACCCGGACGGCAACGGGAACGCGAACCAAGGGGGGAACACGACCCCGGACGAGAACGGGAACACGGACCCGGCCGGGAACGCCGCACCGGCCCGGCAGAGCAGCCCCGACGGCAACACCGGCCGGGCCCTGACCGCGCGCTCCGTCTCCCTGACCTTCCTCGGCAACCCGGCCGGCAAGGTCACCGCCATGCCCGAGGGTCTGCGCGCCATCACCGGCGACGCCAAGGCGTTCACGAACGGCGCCGCCAACGCCCGCGCCCAGTGGACATGCACCGGTTTCGAGAACCGCCGGCTGGCCGACAAGTACCCGCTGTGTCCCGGCGGCAGCCAGGTCGTCCGGCTGCTGGAGTTCCCCAGCTGCTGGAACGGCGCGACCACCGACAGCGCCGACCACCGCTCGCACCTGGTCTTCCCCGACCGGAACAGCGGCCGGTGCCCCGGCACCACCCGGGCGGTGCCCCGGCTCCAGATGCGGCTGACCTACGCGGTGCCGGCCCGGCCGCTCGCCTTCGCGGTCGACAGCTTCCCCGAGCAACTGCGCAAGCCCGTCACCGACCACGCCGACTTCGCCAACTTCATGCCGGCGAACCTGATGGCGACGGCGGTGAACTGCATCAACACGGGACGCCGCTGCGGATGAGCGGGCGCGGCCCGCTCCGTGCGGCCCGGGCGGGGGACGCCTGCGCTCCGGCTCCGTCCCCCGCCCCTCCCGCGGGCCCTCGTCCCCGACTCCCGTGCGGCGCTCCACTCGTCCGGGGCATAGCTCCCGACACCGCGACACGGAGCTTTACATCATCCGCCGCCACCTCAATTATCCCTTTTGTATGCGCTTCAGATGCGCTCCGGGCGTTCTTGTGCCACACCCGCGCGGCAGGTGCGGCCGACGCGGACCAGCGCGCCGCTCGCACCGCGCGCGCCCCCGCGCACCAGGCAGCGCACCACATACGCCACGCGCCGGCGCCCGGCACCGCGCACCACACGTCCGGCGCACCGCACCGCACGAAGGGGACGGCCAGTGAAAGCACGAGCGTTGTACGGCACGATCGGCTCGCTGGCGGTGACCGCGCTGCTCACCGTCCCCGCCGGCGGCACCCCCGGGCCCACGGCCCCCGCCGCCCCCACCTCGTCCCCGCGGCCCGCGGTCTCCCCGAGCTCCGCTTCCCCCTCCGCGTCCCCGAGCCCGACGCCCCGCCCCCTGGTCTTCGGTCGCTGCGCCCCGCGGGAGCGGCTGCCCACCCGTGTCCAGTGCGCGAAGCTCGCCGTCCCCCTGGACCACGCGCACCCCGACGGCAAGAAGATCACCCTCACCGTCAGCCGCGCCCGGGCCACCGGCAGCCCCAAGGAGCGCCAGGGCGCGCTCGTCTACAACCCCGGTGGGCCGGGCGCCTCCGGGATGCAGTTCCCGCTCTACGGGACGCTCGACAAGTGGCGGAAGACCGCCCGGGCGTACGACTTCGTCGGGTACGCGCCCCGCGGCGTCGGCGGCTCCGCGCCGCTTTCCTGCCAGGACCCGGCCGCGTACGTGAAGGCGCCGAGCGACTACCCGGCCGCGCCCGACGCGAAGTTCCGGGCCGAGAAGACCGAGCGCGCCGCCGCGTACGCCCGCGGGTGCGCGCGCAAGACGGGCGCGGCCCTGCGCCACTACACCTCGGAGGCCAACGCCCGCGACCTGGACGTGCTGCGCGCCGCGCTCGGCGAGAAGAAGCTGACCTTCATGGGCGCGTCCTACGGCACGTACTTCGGCGCCCTGTACGCCACCCTCTTCCCCGGCCACGTCCGCCGGATGGTCTTCGACAGCGTCGTGGACCCCGACCCCCGCAAGATCTGGTACCGCAACAACCTCGACCAGGACGTCGGCTTCGAACGCCGCTGGTCCGACTGGCGCCGCTGGGTGGCCAAGCACGATGGGATCTACCACCTGGGGAAGACCCCGCGTGCGGTGCGCGCCTCCTACGAGAAGGCCCGCGACCGGCTGCGCCGCACGCCCGCGGGAGGGAAGGTCGGCCCGGCCCAGTTGCACGGGGCCCTGCTGGAGACGGGGTACGCCGACGCGTTCTGGCCCTCGCGTGCCGCGGCGCTGGCCGCGTACCTCAAGGGGGACCCGAAGCCGCTGATCGCCCTCGCGGCGCCCGATCCGAAGTCCGCCAAGGCGAGCGAGAACACCAACGCCGTCTATCTCGCGGTCGAGTGCAACGACGCTCCGTGGCCGCGCGACGTGGCGACCTGGGAGTCGGACAGCACCCGGGTCGCGGCCATCGCCCCGTTCGAGACCTGGGACAACACCTGGATGAACCTGCCGTGCGCCTTCTGGCCCGAGCCCGGGAAGACCGGCGAACGCGGCGGGGAGGACGCCGGGGAGCCCGACGGAGAGCACGCCGGGGAGTTCGACGGGGAGAAGGCCGACGACCGCCGCCCCATGGACGTCGGCGCGGAACCGGGTGCGCTGCCGCCGGTCCTGCTGCTCGCCGCCGAGCGCGACGCGGCCACGCCGTACGGGGGCGCGCAGGAACTCCAGCGCCGGCTGCCGAGCGCGTCGCTGGTGACGGAGCAGGAAGCCGGCAGCCACGGCCTCGCCTTCGGCGAGAACGACTGCGTCAACCGGCACACCGAGACGTACCTGCTGACGGGACGGGCCCCGGACCGGCACACGTTCTGCGCGCCGCACCCGGAGCCCGTACCGGAAAAACCAGCCGGCGCGACCGAACCGAACAAAACAGCCAAGTAGCCGCTGTCCAGCTCAGGCCCACCTCTGCCCAGACGCGAACCGGCGGACCGGCGGACCGGCGAACCGGCGAACCGGCGAACCGGCGAACCGAAACAGCCAACCCGGCCGCCGGATGGCAGCCCGGGCCGCCCCCGGTGACTACTCAGGCCAGTCCGGCCACCAGCTCCGCGACCGCCTTGCGGCGCCCCGTGTAGAACGGGATCTCCTCGCGGACGTGCATCCGCGCCTCGGAGCCGCGCAGGTGACGCATCAGGTCGACGATGCGGTACAGCTCGTCCGCCTCGAAGGCGAGGATCCACTCGTAGTCGCCCAGGGAGAAGGACGGCACGGTGTTGGCGCGCACGTCCGGGAAGCCGCGGGCCATCTTGCCGTGGTCGGCCAGCATCCGGCGGCGGTCCTCGTCGGGGAGGAGGTACCAGTCGTAGGAGCGCACGAAGGGGTAGACGCTCACGTAGTCGCGGGCGACCTCGTCCGCCAGGAAGGCGGGGATGTGCGACTTGTTGAACTCCGCCGGGCGGTGCAGCGCCATGTTGGACCACACCGGCTCCAGCGCGCGCCCCAGCTTGGTGCGGCGGAAGAGGTTGTACGCCTCCTGGAGCGCGTCCGAGCTCTCCGAGTGCCACCAGATCATCAGGTCGGCGTCGGCGCGCAGGCCGGACACGTCGTACGTGCCGCGGACCACGACGTCCTTGGCCTTGAGCTGGGCGAACAGCTCCTCGACCTCGTCGGCGTAGCCGGAGCGGTCCTCCGGCAGGACGTCGCGCAGCTTGAAGACGGACCAGAGGGTGTAGCGGATGACCTCGTTGAGGTCCTTCGCCTTCTTGCCGGCGTTCGGGGTCCTCTCGGGGGACGCGGGGGTGGGAACAGGAGCGGAAGCGTCAGTCATGTCCTCCATTCTCACTCTCCCCCCTCGGAGCCCGCCGTCAGGGTGCCCAGGAGCGCCTCGGCCGCGTCGCGACCGCCCCCGACGCACGCGGGGATGCCCACGCCCTCGTAGAGCGCGCCGCAGACCTCCAGGCCCGGCAGCTTGGCGACCTCCGCGCGGATGCGGGCCACCCGCCGCACGTGGCCGACCGGGTACTGCGGCAGCCCGCCGTTCCAGCGCGTCACCCGCGACGCGACCGGCCGCGCGGCCAGCCCGACCGCCTCCCCGAGGTCCCGCAGCGACAGGGCGACCAGGTCCTCGTCCGCGCGGTGCAGGTGCTCCTCGTCGCCGTAGCGTCCGAGGGAGGTGCGCAGGACGAACAGGTCCGGATCGGCGTCGGCGATCCAGCCCCACTTGTGGCTGGCGAACGTGGACGCCTTGATGGCGCGGCCGTCCACGGGCGGGACGAGGAAGCCGCTGCCGGTCAGCCGGTCCTCGACGTCCGCGCGCCGGAAGGCCATGGTGACCAGCGCCATCGACGCGTACTCGACGGCCGCCAGCTCCGCGGCGGCGGCCGGCGCCTCGGCGGTCAGCAGCGCGGACGCGGCGGGCGCCGGGGCCGCCAGGACCACCCCGTCCGCGTCCAGCGCCTCGGCCCCCTGAGGGCCGTCCACCACAATCTGCCAGCCGCCGGGGGAGCGCCGCAGTTCGCGGACAGGGGTACGCGTGCGGATCCTGCCACCCGCCGCACGGATCGCGTCGGCGACGGCGAGCGGAAGCCGCCCCACGCCGCCCTCGATACCGGCGAAGACCGGCCGCTGCTCCTGAGGGGAGGCCTGGTCGGCGGCGGCCTTGCGGGCCTGGATGTCCCGGACGCCCTCCAGAAGGGAGCGCCGCTCACGCGCGGCCTCGAAGAGCTGGGGGACGGCGGCGCGCATCGAGATGCGGTAGGCGTCGCCCGCGTACACGCCGCCGAGCAGCGGCTCGACCAGCCGGTCCACGACCTCGCGGCCCACCCGCGCCGCGACGTACTCGCCCACGGCGACGTCCTCGCCGACCTCGGTGCGGGCCAGTTCCTCGTCCTGGGAGATCCGCGCCAGCCCGGCGTCCGAGAGCACGCCGGAGGCCGCGAGTGGCGCCAGGTCGCCGGGCACGCCCATGACGTGCCCCTTGGGCATGGGGCGCAGCGCGCCGCGCGTCCACACGGTGGCGGTCGCCGTTGCGGGGCCGCACAGCCGGTCGCCCAGTCCGGCGGCGCGCGCCAGCTCGATTCCCTCCGGCCGCCTGGCCAGCATCGACTCCGCGCCGAGGTCGACCGGGACGCCCGCGACCTCGCCCGCGAGCAGCTTTCCGCCGAGCCGGTCCGACGCTTCCAGCACGGTCACCCGGGCCCCGCCGCCGAGCAGGCGGTGGGCCGCCGCCAGTCCCGAGATGCCCCCACCGATGACGACGACGTGACCGGGCGCACGGCCCGTACTGGTGTGCACAGTGCTCATGTCCCCACTCTCTCAGAGTCCGTCCGGAGCCCCGAACGTGACCGCATCGGAACCACCGGACCGGCAACCTCCGCCCCGCCCCCGCGGTCGAACGGGCAAAGCCGCCACACGACTTCAGGGGGTACGCGCCATGAGGAAGACCGGAACGTCGTACGGGAGGCGGGCGGCGGCGGTGGGGGCGCTGCTGGCGTTGACGGTGACCGGCTGCGGCGCGGCTGGGGACGCGGACAGCCAGAGCAAGGCCGGCACCGACCAGGCCGCCTCCGCGCCCGGCCGGGCCCCGGACGCGGCGGGCTACGCCGGCAAGGACGGCGGTCCCGGGAAACCGTCCGGGTCCGGCCCGAGCAGCGGCCCGGCGAAGCTCTCCGCCTCGCAGATCGTCCGCACGGCCACGGTCACCGTCGAGACGGAGGACGTGCCGGCGGCGCTCGCCACGGCGCGGGCGGCGGCGGAGGGCGCGGGCGGTTACGTCGGGGACGAGACCACCGACCGGGACGGCGAGGGCCGCGAGCGCTCCCGCCTGGTGCTGCGGGTGCCGCCGGGGCAGTACGGCGACGTGCTCCGCCGGATCTCCGGCCTCGGCGTCCTCAAGGAGCGCCGGGTCTCCGCCAAGGACGTCACCGACGAGGTGGTGGACGTCGACAGCCGCCTCAAGAACCAGCGCAAGAGCGTGGCCCGCGTCCGGGAGCTGATGGACCGGGCGAAGACCATCACCGACATCGTGGCGCTGGAGGCCGAGCTGAGCAGGCGGCAGGCGGAGCTGGAGTCCCTTGAGGCCCGGCTGAAGTCGCTGAAGGACCGGACCGGCATGGCCACCCTCACGCTGGTCGCGCACCAGAAGGGCGGCACGGCGAGCGACGCGGACGAGGGCGGTCCGGGTTCCTTCGGCGACGCTCTGGCCGGCGGCTGGCACGCCTTCACGCGCACGGTCCGGTGGCTGCTGGTGGTCCTCGGCGCCGCCCTGCCGTTCCTGGCGGCGGCCGGGCTGCTGTACGCCGCGTGGCGCGCCGTGCGGGCACGGGGCCCGTGGTGGCTGCGGCGCAGCACGCGGCGGAAGGGGGCCGCGGTTCCGGGTGCGCGGACCTTCGTCGGCGCGGGGGCACCGGCCCGTGCGGCCGGGGGCGCCGGTGCCGGTGCCGACGCGGCGGACCGGGAGATGCCGGAGGACCAGGAGACGCCGGAGGACCGGCGCCCGACCGTGCACGACGACCCGGCGAAACCGAGCCCGTCCGGCGATTGAGGACAACGCCCCCCGGCGTTCACCGGGTCCACAGATCACCCACCACCCGCCCATAAGCCCGCACGCGCGCTCTCCGGGTGTCCTCAAACGCCGGACGGGCTGGGATGGGTGAGCCCGGCCGCCAAATGGCAGAACCTGCCCTCGGCACCATCAAACAACTGCCACACGCCGTCAATCCCGCCACCGCGTCCGTCAAACACCGGACAGGCCGGAAATGGCGAGCCCAGCCGCCAAATGGCAGAAACTGCCCCCTGGCACCGTCAAACAACTGCCACGCATCGCCAGTCCCGCCACCGCATCCTCAAACACCGGACAGGCCGAGCAGCCGAGCAGGCCCAAGAGGCCGACGAGACCGAAGAGGCGGCGGAGTGCGCCGCTCCGCCCCCTCACGTCACCCCCGCCCCTCCCGTCGTCCCCGACCTCAGGACACAATGCGAACGCCGACGAAGATCCGATCGGCACCGCAGCGTTCCGTACCGCACCCGGAGGTTGGCGCGATGGCCCTGCTCGACCCCAAGGACCGGCTCTCCCTGCACGGCGGCGAGGCCGTCGCGATCGAGCCCGCGACCGGCGAGGCCCTGGGGGCCTTCACGCTCGCCGACGCCGACGACGTGGCGGACGCCACCGGCGCCGCGGCCCGCGCCCAGCTGACCTGGGCGCGCACGCCGTACACCGAGCGGGCGGCGGTCCTCCGGCGCGCCGGTGACCTCATCCACCGGCACGCGCCGGAGATCCGGGAGTGGATCGTCCGGGAGGCCGGCAGCATCCCCGGCAAGGCGGACTTCGAGATCCGCACGGCCGCCGAGGAGTGCTACGAGGCCGCCGCGCTCGCGCACCGCCCGCTGGGCCAGGTGCTGCCCTCGTCCGCGCCCCGGCTCTCCTACACCAGCCGGACCCCCGTGGGCGTGGTCGGCGTGATCGCGCCGTTCAACGTGCCGCTGGTGCTCGCCACGCGGTCGGTCGCGCCCGCCCTCGCCCTGGGCAACGCGGTGGTCCTCAAGCCGGACCCGCGCACCGCGGTGTGCGGCGGGCACGTCCTGGCCGCGGTCTTCGCCGAGGCCGGGCTGCCCGAGGGACTGCTGCACGTCCTGCCGGGCGGTGCGGAGGCGGGCCGGGCGCTGGTCGCCGACCCGCGGGTGCGGGTGATCTCGTTCACCGGCTCGACGGGCGCGGGGCGCGAGGTCGGCGCGCTGGCCGCCCGCCACCTCAAGCGCGCGCACCTGGAACTGGGCGGCAACAGCGCGTTCGTCGTCATGGAGGACGCCGATCTGGACGCCGCCATGTCCACCGCGGCCTGGGCGTCCTTCTTCCACCAGGGGCAGGTGTGCATGACCGCCGGCCGCCATCTTGTGCACGCCTCCCTGTACGACGAGTACGTGGAGCGGCTGGCGGCCAAGGCCGACGCCCTCGCCGTGGGCGACCCGTACCGGGAGGAGGTCCACCTCGGGCCGGTGATCGACGCCGGGCAACTGGAGAAGATCCACGCGCTGGTGCACAAGAGCGCGGCGGCCGGGGCCCGGATCGCGGCCGGCGGCACCCACCGCGACCTGTTCTACCGGCCCACGGTGCTGGCCGAGCCGGACTCCGGGGAGCCCACGCCCGCGTACGCCGAGGAGGTCTTCGGGCCGGTCGCGCCCGTACGGAAGTTCCACACGGTGGACGAGGCGGCGGCGCTCGCCGACGACACCGGCTACGGGCTGGCGCTGGGCGTCGTCACGCGGGACACCGCGCGGGCCCTGGAGTTCGCCGACCGGGTGCCGACCGGGCTGCTGCACATCAACGACCAGACGGTCAACGACGAGCCCGTGGCGGCGTTCGGCGGGCTGGCGGACTCCGGGAACGGCGCGCGCTTCGGCGGCGAGGCCAACCTCGACGCGTTCACCGAGGCCCGCTGGACCACGGTCCGGTCCACGCCCGCGCCCTACCCCTTCTGAGGCCGCCGGGCCCCGTGTCGATCTTCGGACCGCCGGGGCACGTACCCTTCGCCGTGCGCACACGCGCGACGGCACGGCGAAGGGAGTGCAGGGCCATGGCGGAGCGGCTGGTGGTCATCGGGGGCGACGCGGCGGGGATGTCCGCCGCGTCACAGGCCCGCCGGATGCGGAAGCCGGACGAGTTGGAGATCGTCGCGTTCGAGCGGGGGCACCACACCTCCTACTCGGCCTGCGGCATCCCGTACTGGATCGGCGGCGACGTGCCGGAGGCGCAGGCGCTGATCGCGCGGACGCCCGAGCAGCACCGCGCCCGCGACATCGACCTGCGGATGCGCACCGAGGTCACCGAACTGGACCTGGACCGGGGCCGGGTGCGCACCCGCGACCTGGCCGATGGCGGCAAGGAGAGCTGGACCGGCTTCGACAAGCTGGTGCTGGCCACCGGCGCCCGCCCGCTGCGGCCCGCCCTGCCCGGCATCGACGCGCCCGGCGTGCACGGCGTGCAGACCCTCGACGACGGCCAGGCGCTGCTGGACACCCTCGCCGGGACGGCGGGCGACCGGGCGGTGGTGGTCGGCGCCGGGTACATCGGCGTCGAGATGGCGGAGGCGCTGGTCCGCCGCGGCTACCGGGTGACCGTGATCGAACGCGGCCCGCAGCCGATGTCCACCCTCGACCCGGACATGGGCGAGCTGGTGTACGAGGCCATGACCGCGATGGGCATCGAGACGGTGCGGGGCACGGCCGTCACCGGGGTCCTCACCGACGACGCCGGGCGCGCCCGCGCGGTGGCCACCGAGAACGGCACCCACCCGGCGGACGTCGTCGTCCTGGGCCTCGGCGTCCGCCCGGAAACCGGACTGGCGCGGGCGGCGGGGCTGCCGCTGGGGCCGTCCGGCGGGCTGCTGACCGACCTGTCCATGCGGGTCCGCGGATACGAGCACCTCTGGGCGGGCGGCGACTGCGTGGAGGTCCTGGACCGGGTGTCCGGCCGCACCCGGCACATCGCGCTGGGCACCCACGCCAACAAGCACGGGCAGGTCATCGGGACGAACGCCGGCGGCGGGTACGCGACGTTCCCGGGCGTCGTCGGCACGGCCGTCAGCAAGGTCTGCGACCTGGAGATCGGCCGCACCGGACTGCTGGAAGCGGAGGCGCGCGAGGCCGGCTTCCGCTTCGTCACCGTGACCGTGGAGTCCACCAGCCGGGCCGGGTACTACCCGGGCGCCCGCCCGATGCGCGTCAAACTCCTCGCCGAACGCCGGACGGGCCGCCTCCTCGGCGCCCAGATCGTCGGCCGCGAGGGCGCCGGCAAGCGGGTGGACGTGGCGGCCGTCGCGCTGACCACCCGCCTGACGGTGGAGGAGATGACCGCCCTGGACCTGGGCTACGCGCCCCCGTTCTCCCCCGTCTGGGACCCCGTCCTCGTCGCCGCCCGCAAGGCGACGGCGGCCGTGCGGGCGGCGGGGAGCTGGGGCACCTCCCCGCCCGGCCTCGCCCAGGCGCGACGGGCCCGCCGCTTCCGGCCCCGCCGGGCCC